>JAIXVS010000224.1 GCA_027482795.1 Rhodobacter sp. | reverse complement strand
CGGATTACGTCAGCTTTTACGCAGCGGGCAAATCCCCTGCGGCTGGTATTGCCAGCATCACAAAAGACTTGGCCCCGCATTTGCCGATTACGGTTTTGCTGGCGGGCATGGGTTTGGATATGCACACCGCATCGCTGTTCCCCGATGCCGAAGGGATCACGGCTGCGATGGCCAATGATGCCCCGCCTTTGATGGTGATGCAGCCCCCTTCGCAGCCCGAAGCGCGCATCACCCTAACCGCACCTGTTTTGGCAGGGGCCAAGCACATTCACATTATGATAACTGGCGCAGACAAGCGCGCGGTGGTCGAAGGCATGGGCGCGCCCCTGCCAGAAAAAGCGCCCGTCAGCATTTTGCTGGGCCGCGCGCAGGTGCATTGGGCGGAGTGAGGGTAGCATGACTAAGATTTGGGCCGATTTGGCCGCGCACCACGCACAGGTGGCGGATGTTAAGATTTTATCGCTGTTCGAAAATCCAAAACGGTTTGAACAGTTTTCCGCCCGCGCCGATGGGCTGCTGTTTGATTATTCCAAAACCAATCTGAATGCCGATGCGATGGATTTGCTGGTTGCGCTGGCACAGGCCAGTGGGCTGGCCGAAAAGCGCGCGGCGATGTTTTCGGGCGCAAAGATTAATGAAACCGAAGGGCGCGCGGTGCTGCATACGGCATTGCGCGCAGCCCCCGATGCGCAGGTGATGGTGGACGGGGAAAATGTGATACCCGCCATTCATGAGACCTTGGCGCGGATGGCTGGCTTTGCAGATAGCCTGCGCAATGGAACGTTCCAAGGGCAGGGCGGGCGCATCACCGATGTGGTGAATATTGGCATTGGCGGGTCTGATTTGGGGCCAGTGATGGCGACCATTGCGCTGGCCCCCTATCACGATGGGCCGCGCTTGCATTACGTATCCAACATCGACTGCGCGCATATTGCCGATGTGCTGGCCCCGCTGAACCCAGAGACGACGCTGATTATTGTGGCCAGCAAAACCTTTACCACCATTGAAACCATGACCAATGCGCAAACCGCGCTGGGTTGGATGGCGGAAAAGGTGAAAAACCCCGCCACGCAATTTGCCGCCCTATCGACTGCGGCGGATAAAACCGCGGCGTTTGGCATTGATGCCGCGCGGGTGTTCGGCTTTGAAGATTGGGTTGGCGGGCGCTATTCGATCTGGGGGCCGATTGGTTTGGGCGTGATGATTGCCGTGGGCCCGCAGAATTTCACGGCGTTTTTGGCGGGCGCGCGGGCGATGGATGACCATTTCCGCAGCAATGATTTGCGCCACAATATCCCTGTTTTGCTGGCGCTGGTTGGCATATGGCACAACCAGATTTGCGGTTATGCCAGCCGCGCGGTGCTGCCCTATGAACAGCGGCTGCTCCGCCTGCCTGCCTATTTGCAGCAATTGGAAATGGAATCCAACGGCAAGTCGGTGGCGATGGATGGGACAGATGTCCCATTTCACACGGGGCCCGTGGTTTGGGGCGAACCTGGCACGAATGGCCAGCACGCCTTTTACCAATTGATCCACCAAGGCACGCGGGTGATACCTTGCGAATTTTTGCTGGCGCAACAGGGGCATGAGGCGGATTTGGCCCACCAACACCTGCTGCTGGCCGCCAATTGTTTGGCCCAATCCGAAGCCTTGATGCGGGGCCGCACGCTGGACGAGGCGACTGAGATTATGCGCAAAAAGGGGCTGACGGGCGCCGAACTTGACCGCCAAGCGCGCCACAGGGTGTTTGCAGGCAACCGCCCTTCGACCACGCTACTATACCCCAAGCTGACCCCGTATGTTTTGGGCCAAATCATCGCGCTGTATGAACACCGCGTGTTTGTCGAAGGGGTGATCTTGGGGATCAACTCGTTCGATCAGTGGGGGGTGGAACTGGGCAAGGAACTGGCCCTTGCCCTGCAACCGATGCTGGAAGGCGCGGCGACGGATGGCAAAGATGCCTCTACCGCCGCGCTGATCGCGCATTTGCGCAAGGGATAAATCGCCGCGCCTTAGCGCGGCGTGGATTATCCGCGGAAGCAATATTCCTTAGGGTTCGCATACCAACCCAATGTGTCGCGCTTCCAATTGCCGGGGAATTGAGATTCGCAGTAATCTGCGCGTTCTTCGTCGCTGCATTCGCCGTTCTTTTCCCAGTCAAAGCAATCTTTGACTGTTGGCGTTGGTTCCACTTCCTCGCCTTGCTCTTCCTCTACGGGTTCTTCTTCTTCCACAACGGGCGGTCTGGATTCGATTTTTGTCACCACAAAGCTGACAGGTTCGCCGCCAGCCGCCGCGGGCACATTCGCGCCCAGCCATGCACCCAGCGCGCCGCCGTCGCGGATGATGTCTTCGGTCAAGCCCGCGTCGCCCGAATTAAAGAAGGTGACCGTGCCGCCGCGCATCACACGCAGAGCGGGGCGGTAAATGCCATCTGCGCCGCGCGTGTTCAAAATGGACACCTCGACCGTTTCGGCAAAGGCGGCGGGGGCCATGATGGTGGTTGACAGGGCTGTGGCCAGAAGAATGGCGCGGATGAGGGGGAGTTTTTGTTTGGCAATCATGATGCAATCCTTTGGGGGGAAATACCTATACGATATTGTATTTGTGGCACCGAAAGAGTGTTCGGGCAATGAAATATCTGAATGCAGCGCGATTTGAGGATGTATTCACGTTCAAGTTGTAAGGTTGGGCGTCAGGACTTTGCTATATGCGCAAAAAAGGGCAAGGAACTGGCCCTTGCCCCGCAGCATATGGTAACGTTGGCGCAGATTGGGGCGGCATAATTGGTCTTTCGCCGCTGTAATCCCTGATCTGCGCGCAAGCTAAATCGCCCTGCCGATTGCCCAGCCGTAAATGGGGTCAGTCGTTGCAGTATTCTTTGGGAGATTCGTACGGTTCCAAGAAGAAGACGTTAGGTCTTTTCCAACCTGGCACTGTGGCTTCGCAATACGAAATTTTTTCCTCAAAGGAGCAGTTCTTGGAAATGTCACCTGTGGCACGGGCGTGGTTTTCAAGTACAAAGCAATCTTTGCCTGTTGGTTCTGGCTCTGGCTCTACGCCAGGTTCTTCTTCGCTTTCTTCTTCTTTCACAACAGGCGGTCTGGATTCGATTTTTGTCACCACAAAGCTGACAGGTTCGCCATTAGCCGCCGCGGGCACATTCGCGCCCAGCCATGCACCCAGCGCGCCGCCGTCGCGGATGATGTCTTCAGTCAGGCCCGCATCGCCCGAATTAAAGAAGGTAACCGTGCCGCCGCGCATCACGCGCAGGGCGGGGCGGTAAACACCATCTGCGCCGCGCGTGTTCATAATGGTAACCTCGACCGTTTCGGCAAAGGCGGGCGGGGCCATGACAGCGGTTGACAGGGCGGTGGCCAAAAGAATGGCGCGGATGAGGGGGAGTTTTTGGGGTGTAGGCACAGTGCAATCCTTTTGCGAAAACTATATACGATGGTATATTAATTTTCACAAAGGTTTATACAAAGCAACGGTTTTCCAGATTGATGGCTAACGAATGGCCGCAATTCAATTTCAGATTGAAAAGCCGCATTTAATTTCAATTTTGCGGGACGATTTGCTGAAAAAGGCGGACAATGATTTGGCCAAGGTTTGCGCCAGACTGTGCCATTTGCGTCACCACGCTGGGGCGGCGTGCTGCGCTTTCGAGCCGATAAATTCTTGCGAGTTTTGAATTGGGGGCGAAATTTCAAAAAATCACCTTCCCCCGCGCGCCAAGGGTGCAGCGCGCGGGGGAAGGTTGCCCGCGCGATTAGGCCAGCGCGGCGGTCACAATGACCTCGACCAAATAGGCAGGGGCGGCCAGTTTGGATTCCCCCGTGGCGCGGGCGGGCGTGTGGCCTGCGGGCACCCATGCATCCCAAACCGCGTTCATGGCAGGAAAATCGGCCATATCGGCCAGCCAGATTTGCGCAGATAGAATGCGGGTTTTGTCGGTGCCCGCATCGGCCAGAATGCGGTCAACCTCGGCAAGGCAGGTTTTGGTCTGCGCGGTGATGTCATCACCGGGGGTGCCAACTTGGCCCGCCACCCAAACGATGCCGTTATAGGCCACAGCCTCGGACATGCGGGGGCCAATGCCATAGCGTTTGATATCTGTCATGGTCGAATTCCTTTCAAATGATGGCCCTTGGCTAACCCAAGGCAGCACAAAAGAAAAGCGGGCCATCGGCAAAGCTTCGCGCAAGGCGAATCTTGCGCCTTGAGCTCGCCCAGAAGGCGGCGTTAAACGTGGTTAAGAAAGTGTAAGGGGTAGGACATGCGGGCATATATGGCTGTGATGATGCTGGGGTTTTGTCTGATGGGGGCACCGATTTTGGCGCAATCTGCCGCCGCGCCCGATGCGGCGGGTGCCCAAATGCAGGACGCCGCCCCCAAACAAGGGCTTTTCGCCCTGTTTTCTGCCGACCCCGCAACCAAAGCCGAACGCGCCGCCCTGCGGGCCGAGCGTAAAGCCGCCCGCATTGCCGCCCGCGAGGCGCGTCGCGCCGCGCGCAAGATGGGCGGCACCGAGGTTGCCAGCCGCGCGGCCGTGGAACAGGGCGTGCAATTTGCAATCGAAAACAAGCCGCAGGGCCGCTGGTGGTGCGTGCCT
>JAIXVS010000322.1 GCA_027482795.1 Rhodobacter sp. | reverse complement strand
TGGGGTCATAACGGTGTCGATGTCCAAATGACCCAAACCCGCCGTCTCGCCCGCTGGCCCTTCAATGCCATCTGGATCACGCACAGTTTTGCCCAGCATCTGGTACCCACCGCAAATGCCTAGCACACGGCCCCCGCGCCGAATATGGGCGGCAAGGTCAATGTCCCAACCCTGCGCCCGCAGAAACGCCAAATCACCGCGCGTGGATTTTGACCCTGGCAGGATCACCAAATCACAATCGGGAATGGCCTGCCCCGCGCGCACCATTGTCAGACGTACGCCATCCTCTTGTGCCAGCGGGTCAAGATCGTCAAAGTTGGCAATGCGCGAAAAGTTCAGCGCAGCAATGTGAAAATCACCCCTGCCCGCGCTGGCAGGAATATCCAAAGCATCCTCGGCAGGCAGCAGATGCGCCTGATTGAAAAAGGGCAACACGCCAAAGCCGCGCCAGCCCGTGCGCGCCGCAATCAGCGCATAGCCGTCATCAAACAAACGCGGATCGCCGCGAAATTTGTTAATGGCAAAGCCCGCAATCATAGCGGCATCTCCCGCATCCAAAACCGCCTGCGTGCCGATGATCTGCGCAATCACGCCGCCGCGATCAATATCGCCAATCAGCACCACAGGCACATCCGCCGCCCGCGCAAACCCCATATTGGCAATATCGCCCGCGCGCAGGTTCACCTCGGCAGGCGAGCCTGCGCCCTCAACGATGATAAGATCATGCGCGCTGCGCAGCCGCTGAAAACTCTCCAAAACAGGGGCCATCAGCGTGGGCTTTAACGCCGCATACCCGCGCGCCTTAACTGTAGCCACTCGCCGCCCCTGCACAATCACTTGGCTTCCCGTTTCCGATTCGGGCTTAAGCAAAACAGGGTTCATATCCACCAACGGCTCAATCCCGCAGGCCAGCGCCTGCAACGCCTGCGCGCGCCCTATCTCGCCGCCATCTGCCGTCACGGCGGCATTGTTCGACATATTCTGCGGCTTGAACGGCGCCACAGAAAGCCCGCGCAACTTGGCCGCACGGCATAACCCTGCCACAATCAGCGACTTGCCCACGTTCGATCCCGCGCCTTGGATCATCAGGGCGGTCATGTGCTTGCAACACTGGTTTGGCGGTGCGTGCGGGAGCCTTCGGCGAGGATATTTGTCACCTGTATGAAAGGAATGTCATGTCGCGCCTCGGGCCGCCAAAACGGCGGAGGCGCGACACTTTCACACAGGACGGTCATCGGGATCCCTCCCTGTACCGTGACTCCAAGGTAAGCGATTCTGGTTAACACTTTATTACTTTCATTCAGGCTCAAATATCCCGGGGGTAGCCTGCTTTGGCTTGCCAAAGCAGGTAGGGGGCTGGCCCCCTCGCCGCCCTCAAAACTCCACACCCTTTTGGGCCTTAATCCCCGACCGAAACGGATGTTTGATCAGTGTCATTTCGGTGACCAAATCCGCCGCCTCAATCAGCGCATCTTTGGCATTTCGGCCCGTCAAAACCACATGGGTTTGGGGCGGTTTTTCGCTGCGCAGAAATTCCAGCACGGCATCGATATTCAAATAATCATAGCGCAGGGCGATGTTGATCTCGTCCAGCAAAACCATACGAATGGCGGGGTTGCGAATCAATTCTTTGGCCTTTTCCCAGCCCTTTTCGGCCATTTCAATATCGCGGGCGCGGTCTTGGGTCTCCCATGTAAACCCTTCGCCCATGGCGTGAAATTCGCACAGATGCGGGAAATGTTCTTCGATAATCCGCCGCTCGCCCGTATCCCACGCGCCCTTGATAAATTGCACCACGGCGCAGGGCATCTCATGCGCAATGCAGCGCAAAATCATGCCAAAACCAGACGAGGATTTTCCCTTACCCGCCCCCGTATGCACGATGATCAGCCCGCGGTCAGCGGTTTTGCTGGCCATGATTTTATCGCGCGCGGCCTTTTTCTTGGCCATTTTGGCGGCATGGCGCGCATCGTCGTTTTGCACGGGAATGTCGGCATCATCAGCCATCGGGTCGTCCTTGTTCTTGACTCTTATCCTGCATTCGATCAGGTGAGATATATGTGTTGGTGTCTGATTATGTCAGGCCAAGAGGGAATGCGATAGGCCAATTTGGGCCAAAGCGCAGCCGCCCCCGCGACCGTGACCGGAGAGTTTTGTCCATATCCACTGGCATATGCTGGGAAGGGGGGCAAGGCGTGGGGCATCCCCCCGCATCCGCAAGCCGGGAAACCTGCCAACGCATGAACGGACGGGCGGACGGGGTGTGTCGCATCGGGCCTTTGCGCGCGCAAACGCGCCGCGGCCCTTTGGCATATCCTTTGCAGATTGGGGATGGAAATGGCGGCTACGCTTTACGTTTGCGCGACCTGCAAGGCAGATCAAATTGTGCCAGATGGCGGCCAGCCCTTGGGCGCACAATTGCGCGATGCGTTGCTGGGTGCCATTTGCCCTGATGATGTCGCGATTAAACCCGTCGAATGTCTGTCTGCCTGCGCGCAGGGCTGCGCCGTTGCCCTACATGGCCATGGTAAATGGGGTTATGTTTATGGCCGTCTGACCCCTGCCGATGCGCCCGATATTCTAGCAGGTGCTGCGGCCTATGCTGCCACGCGCGATGGTATTGTGCCTTGGCGCGAGCGCCCTGTGATTTTCCGCAAGCAAAGCCTTGCCCGCATTCCCCCCTTGGAGGCCTGAATGACCGATCTGTCCAAAATCCCCGTCACT
>JAIXVS010000077.1 GCA_027482795.1 Rhodobacter sp. | reverse complement strand
GGGTCAGTTTGGACATATCGGGCATACCGCCCGCGGCCCCCCCTGCACTTTTCGCGCCCATCATCTGCGCAATGGCCTGCTTCATCGCGCCGCCCTTGCCCATTTTCTTCATCATATCGGCCATCTGCATATGCTGCTTAATCAGCTTGTTCAGATCGGCCACTTCCAGCCCCGCGCCCGCTGCAATCCGCTTTTTGCGGCTTGCCGCCAGCAGATCAGGGTTCGCGCGTTCCTTTTTCGTCATCGACTGGATCAGCGCGATTTGGCGCACCAGCATCTTATCGTTAATCCCCGCAGCTTCGGCCTTTTTCGCCATGCCGCCCATGCCGGGCATCATCCCCATCAGCCCCGCCAGCCCGCCCATTTTGACCATCTGTTCCAACTGGGCCTTCATGTCGTTCATATTGAACAGACCCTTGGCAAAGCGTTTGGCCATCCGCTCGGCTTGCTCGGCCTCGAACGTCTCGCGCGCGCGTTCCACCAGCGCCACGATATCGCCCATCCCAAGGATACGGCCCGCCACGCGATCCGCCTCGAAGGTCTCCAGCGCGTCCATCTTTTCGCCAAGGCCGACAAAGCGGATAGGCTTACCCGTGATCGCCCGCATCGACAGCGCCGCACCGCCGCGCCCATCGCCGTCCATCCGCGTCAGCACAACGCCCGAAATGCCGACCTTGCCGTCAAACTCGGCGGCGACATTCACCGCATCTTGCCCCGTCAGACCGTCCACCACCAACAAGGTCTCGCGCGGCTGGGCAATATCGCGCACGGCGGTGATTTCATCCATCAAGACTTCGTCAATGTGCAGACGGCCTGCGGTATCAAGGAAGACCACATCATAGCCGCCCATCGCGGCCTGAGTCTTCGCCCGCTTGGCGATCTGCACCGCAGATTCGCCTTTGACAATCGGCAGGCTGTCCACGCCGATCTGCCCCGCCAAAATCGCAAGCTGCTCCATCGCAGCAGGGCGGTTGGTGTCCAGCGAGGCCAAAAGCACCCGCTTGCCCTGCTTTTCCTTAAACCGCTTGGCCAGTTTGGCGGTGGTCGTCGTCTTACCCGACCCTTGCAAACCCACCATCAAAATCGTCGCAGGCGGGTTGTCAATTTTCAGCGGCTCTGGCGGCGCATCGCCCCCCAGCACCCGCACCAATTCGTCGTGAACAATCTTCACAACCTGCTGGCCTGGCGTGATCGACCGCGTCACCGCCTGCCCCGTCGCCTTAACCCGCACCGCTTTGATGAAATCGCGCGCCACGTTCAGCGAAACGTCCGCCTCCAGCAGCGCCGTGCGCACCTCGCGCAGCGCGGCATCCACATCCGCCTCACTCAGCGCCCCCGCCTTGGTCAAACGATCAAACACACCGCCAAGGCGTTCGGATAGGTTTTCAAACATCAGCCCACTCCTTTGGTTTGCCCCTAAATAGGAGCGGCGGTTGCATAGCGTAAGCCCAAAGCACAAAAGCACCTGTGGGCGCAACGCGCTGACAGGTGGTGATCCATGGCAAAGGCCTTAGGACCAGAAGCGTTCGCCTCTGGGGATTTGTCGCAGCGGATAGAGGGAAAGGGGCGGGGAGTCAAGGGTGGGGGGGCTTACGGCTTTTCCGCCCAAACCAAGAACTTGAACACGCCACCTTCCATTATGGTCTCATCCACCATTCCCTTGACGTATGTCCTTGACCGCTCTGGATCCAAAAAGATGTCCCAAATCTCTTCATCACTAGGATTGGCTAGGATATGATAATCCAACCGAAAGCCCGTTTGGCTACCTTCCATCTTTACCGTTTCCATCCTCGCAACGCTATAACCTCTTGATGCCAGGTAATCGTTAAACTCAAGCATCGTTCGTGACGGTGTCACGTAAACAAAGGCACCCGTCTCTATGCGGCGCAGCATCTCGTCAAATTCTTCGCGCATGGTTACTCCATAGGCCTGATGATTGGATCGGCTTCATTTTGGGTTTCCCAAAGCGGACGATTTCTGTTGCTGGCGGCGACGACTTCGCCGTTGGGACTCAATACCACCCAATGCCCGTCCTGCCCAGTCAACAAGGTCATTTCTTGTCCCTTGTACCTAACCTTCCCCGCCACGAAGCCGCTTAAATCAAGTCGGGGGTTGGCAATGATGTCATCAATTTGTTTTGGAGTGTGACCTTTACCCGTGATGTATTCAAGCCCGCCGCCTTTGCCGCCATGATTACCAACGGTGTTCCCACCCGGAGTTTTGAATGTCCCATCAGGCCGTGCCTCGACAATAGTTGGCCCCACCTCCTGCGGGATTGGAGTGAATATAACATTCCCGCTGGGGTCACTTGGGCGGGGCGATCCCGTGTTACTCGGCAAGCCCAGCACCTCGGCGGGGTATGTTTCCAGCCACTCTTCATGGCGCTGCGGTGTAAACCCCGCAAGCTCCCCCAGCCGCCGCTCGTCTCAATTACGCGTTATCTTTTAAGTCCTAGTCCAAACGAGAAGCGACAAGCACATCGCCGTTCAACAGCAGCTTTCGCCCCGGCAAGGACTCATAAAACGCCAGCATAGCCGCGCGCGCATCTTCGGTTCTGAACTTATTGTGGCGAGTGAAACATTTGCTCGCGAACTCTTCCTCGACGCCATACTCGGCCATAACTTCTAAGTGAAATGGCCCCAAGTCATCGAAAGCAATAGCCTCCTGCCAAAGCGCGCCCGCTGCTTCGGCTGCCACCGCCAACCTTTGCTCTAGATTAGTCAGTTCCAGATCGCAGTAAAGGTTATAAAAAATTGCCATCACAGCCTCCCCAAGGTGCCGTCTTTACGGATTATGATGACCTCTCCTAGGCCGTCAATCGGCCAAGCCTCAAATTGTATACGCAATGCTTCTTCCTCCACGATACTGTCTTTCAAGCTTATGACGATGTTGTTCGCTTGCCCCTTCACTACCTTTTCTTTTACTTCGCTCCAGATGTTTCGCGGAATGTTCGTCGAAGGCGCATAGTGGTCGTAAATTTCTCCGTTGATTAAATGATCAGGTTTCTTCGGCCCCGCCACTGCGGGATTCTGTAAGACGTTGTAGCCTTTATCAGCCAGCAGTTCGGCGGACTCATTCTCGCGGCGAATGCTGCGCTGGGTCGCCTCGTCATCATTGGGGCCAATCGGCGTTGGCTCGCCCGGCCGTGCCTCCACAATAAACGGCCCCGTCTCATCGGGGATTGGGGTCGAGACGATATTGCCGCTAGGGTCTTGTGCAATGGGCGACCCGGTGTGGATCGGCAGGCCCAGCACGCCCGCAGGATAGGTTTCCAGCCACTCTTCATGGCGCTGCGGTGTAAACCCGGGCAATTCCCCCAGTCGCCGCTCGCCGTCGGTCAGTTCAGGGAAAACCTCGACCCAGCCATCGGCAATCTTGCCATCCGCCAGCCGCAAACGCCCATCCGCAAAGGCATCATAGGCGTTTTGCACGAATTGCCCAAGTGCGGCTTGTGCATCTGCATCACCCTTTGACACAGTCAGCATCGTGCCGGGGTTCAGCATTTCAAAAAATGCCGCCGCCTGTGCTGCGATTTGCGCAGCTTCTATGGTTTTTGGCAAACTTGTCCCAAGGCCAGTTATGACAGACTCTTGCACCAATTCATGCGCCATCGCGGCCATCAAACCTTCGGCAGTCCCAATATCAACGCCAAGACGCTCTGCTGCGCTTTGCAGGCGCTGCGTTGTTGCCGCCTGCGTCATAAACTGCTGCAAAAGTGCGCTGCCTGCCAAGGCCGTTAATGCCGCCGCGCCAAGCGGCGTCAGCGCGGTGGCCCGAATACCCAATTGGCGGAAAATTGCTTCCAAGGGCGCGTCTATAGCTGGTGAAACCTGCACAAGAGTCGCAGCATTTGGCACGGCTGGATTGACTGGCTCTGCATAGCATCTGCAATTGAACGCATGGCCTGGGTGCCCATCGGCGGGGGCCGTGTCCCAGCGGAACACCTGGTCGTCATATTCCGCATGACTGCCGCGCACCTTGGCATCATCGCGCGAACGCCAGATATAGCGTTCGATTCCAAGGTCATTCTGGCGCAGTTGGTTGATCAGGCCCGCAAAGGCGCGCAGCAAGCGTTCCTCCATGCTGGCTTGCAATGGGCGAATGCGTTGCGGGTGGGTTTCATATTCATCAAAGATCAGGCTGAAACGCGCGTCCCATTGGGCCAACGTTTCCTCTTTGGCATCAGTAACATCGCGCAGGTCAGATGCGCCCACCCATGGCGCTGTATCTGGCGGCGTTAGGGCGTTCAGCAGCATTCGGGTGTTATCGTCAATGGCGCTATCCAGTTGGGACGCAAACGCATCCCTCATCTGGGCGAAGCGGGGCACCTGCACCTTGATCGAAGGTGCAGAAAGCCCGCCATAAACAGCGCCATTGCGGTGTAAGACAGTATATTGGCCCGTGCCGCCCTTGCGCAGAAATTCCCGAAAACTATGCCGCATAGACACTCCCGCCAAATGTAATGAACGGTTCTAGGGGCAAAAGGTAAATGATCGCCTACCTTTACGCGCGTTCACCGCCCTGACCCCGCCTCCTTAACCGCGCTCTCCAACTCCAAATACCGCATCACTATGTCCACTTTCGCATCTTCGCTTAGCCCTTGCTTTCCAACCCATTTCACAAACGCGGCCATCAGCCGATCTTCTTCGCTCAGCTTCTCTTCCTCGGGCGGGGGTTTGAATTCCTCCTGCGCCTTCACCACCTCGGCCAGCCTTGCCAGCATGAACGTGCGCAGCACGGCGTTCATGCGGGTTAGGTGGCCCTGCCCCATGGCGCGGAAGAACTTGATCACGTCTTCGTCGATGCGCAGGGTCACGGGTTGTTTCAGCGGCTGGATGCGTTCTTGCGCAATCTCGTGCCATGCGGCGGGGATGCGGGGGCTGTCTTTCAGCCGCCAGCCAAGGTCGCCCTCTAGATCGCGCATCACTTGGGCCAGTTGGTGAAAGGCGGCTTCGGTTTGCTTTTTCGTGGTCATGGGTTCTCGGTGTTAGGTCTTGTGGCAGATCGTGCCGCCAAACCTTACCCCCGCGCTCCTAAGCCCCCGTTACCGCCCCGCGCGCCGTGTCCCTACGGATGCAATACGCAAAACATACGGATAACATACGCTAAACAGACGGCAAATCTGCCAGCGATTGCACTGCCTTAACCCCGCCGATCAGCCCGCACAGCCGCGCGGTGTCGGTAAAGGCAAAGCTTTGCGCGACAATCTCATCCACCCGCTCGGCAATCCCGCCCGCCTTGCGCCCTGTCAGGATGCGGCGGTTCTCTTCCAACACTCTATCTTGTGCTTCTAGCGTATCATTGTCATGATGATGTGTGCGGATATAGGCGTTGAAGGTGGGGTCAGACACCACAGGCCAGCGCTGCCAGACATTGCCGTGCATCATTTGAAACGGGTTTTTGCGGAAATTCGCCCCGCAAACAATCGCCAGCCCCAGCCCAATCAGCAATTGCCGATGCGGCATAACCGCCCCTTTGTCGCCGCCAGCCTCGATGGGAAACAGCGTCAGCCCAGACGGAAAAGTGACATGAGTTCCTACACTTAGAACATAGCTGACAGCCCGCAGGCGGGCGATATAATTGCTGGCCAGTGCGTCATCATCATCCAGCCGAAAATGCACAGCGGTCTTGTAAAACCCCGCGCCAAGGCTGTCTTCGATATGCTGGCGAAAGGCAAAGGCCCCGTTGCGGCGGCTGGAAAAATCTAAAATGACATTGCTGTCCTGCGCCGTTATCGCCCGCAGACGGT
>JAIXVS010000094.1 GCA_027482795.1 Rhodobacter sp. | reverse complement strand
CCTTGTCCAAACCCATGCGCCGCGCCATGGGAATGCGGCCCAGATCAAACAGCGTCAGCGTGCGGCCGTTGTTTAACTCGCGCCACGGATCCAAGTCTTGCGGCCAGATGCGGTGATAACTGATGTGGGGGTCAAGCGGGCCCAATTTTGGCGCACTTTGATATTTCCACATTTCTTTAAACATCCGCAGATAGGGGTACATCGTGGCCTCGCACATCATATCCACCCAAAATGGCCGATCCTGCGATCGGGTCAAGCGTGACCTTGCGGCAGGAAATGCACGGCAAACCATTGCTTATTGTGGTGGTTGGCGTTACCTAATCCACAACCACTTGTAGGAGAGATGGATGCAATCGTTGTTCGAAATTGCCCTGATGATCATCGACATCGCCCGCTGGATCATTCTGGCGCATATCATCATGAGCTGGCTGATCCAGTTTCAGGTGCTGAACATTCGCCAAGCCTTTGTTGGCCAAATCTGGCGCGGGCTGGATGGGCTGCTAGAGCCTGTATATGCGCGCGTTCGCGCGTTTTTGCCCAATATTTCGGGTATTGATCTGGCACCGCTGATTGTTCTGCTGGCGGTGTTTGGCCTGCGGATTATTCTGGTGAACAACGCCAACCTGTTCTTCTAAGCCGCCGATGCCCGAAGCCGCCCAACTTTTACACTCGGTCTTCGGGTTTTCTGCCTTTCGCCCTGGGCAAGAGGATATTGTGCGCGCGGTGATGGCGGGGCAAAACACCCTTGCCATTATGCCCACGGGCGGCGGGAAAAGCCTGTGTTTTCAATTGCCTGCGCTGTGCCGTGATGGGGTGACAGTGGTGATTTCCCCGCTGATCGCGCTGATGCGCGATCAGGTGCGCGCGCTGCGGGCGGCAGGGGTGGATGCGGGCGCGCTGACATCGGGCAATACTGACGAGCAGACCGAAGAGGTGTTTGCCGCCATTGACGAGGGCCGCCTTAAGCTTTTGTACATCGCGCCCGAACGGCTGGCGGCGGCGGGCACGCTGGCCCTGCTGCGCCGCGCAAATTGCACCCTTATTGCCGTGGACGAGGCGCATTGCGTCTCGCAATGGGGGCATGATTTTCGCCCAGACTATCTGCGCATTGGCGAATTGCGCCGCGCATTGGGCGTGCCGCTGGCCGCCTTTACCGCCACAGCGGACGAAGAAACGCGGGGCGAGATTATTGCCCGCCTGTTTGGCAGCGATGCGCCGCACGTGTTTCTGCACGGCTTTGATCGGCCCAATATCCACCTTGCCTTTGCCGCCAAAGACAACCCGCGCGACCAGATTTTGCGCTTTGCCGCCGCGCGCCGCACGCAATCGGGCATTGTCTATTGCGCCAGCCGTGCCAAAACCGAAACTTTGGCCCGCGCGCTGGGCGATGCGGGCCATTCGACCTGCTTTTACCACGGCGGGATGGAGGCCGAGGCCCGCCGCAGTGTTGAAATGCGTTTTCAACAAGAAGATGGGCTGATTGTGGTGGCCACAATCGCCTTTGGCATGGGCATTGATAAGCCCGATATCCGCTGGGTTGCCCATGCCGATTTGCCCAAATCGATTGAAAGCTATTACCAAGAAATCGGCCGCGCGGGGCGCGATGGTGCGCCCGCCGAAACCCTAACGCTGTATGGGCCCGAAGACATTAAACTGCGCCGCACCCAAATTGACGAAGGCATCGCCCCAGCCGATCGCAAGGCAGCAGATCATTTGCGCCTGAACAGCCTGCTTGGGCTGGCCGAGGCAATTTCTTGCCGCCGCCAAATTCTGCTGGGCTATTTTGGTGAACCCGCAACCCCTTGTGGTAATTGCGATATTTGTGATGTGCCCGCCGATGTGTTCAACGCCACCGATGCCGTGCGCAAGGCGCTGTCAGCCATTTTGCGCACGGGCGAATGGTTTGGCGCGGGGCATTTGACCGATATTTTGCTGGGCACGTCCACGGCAAAAACGCGCGAGCGGGGGCATGACAAGCTGCCCACCTTTGGTGTGGGGCGCGAGCTCAACCGCGCGGCATGGGCGGGGGTGTTTCGCCAGATGATGGGGCGCGATTTGGTGCGGCCCGACCCTGACCGCTTTGGCGCGCTGCGCATGACCGATAGCGCGCGGCCCATTTTGCGCGGCGAAGCCGAGATAACTCTGCGCCGCGAAACCGCCCTTCATGCCGCGCCCGCCCCCATGGTGCGCGCCCAAGTGTCTGATGAAAATGCCGCGCTTTTGGCCGCGCTAAAGGCCAAGCGCCGCGAATTGGCCGAGGCGGCTGGCGTGCCATCTTACGTGATTTTCAACGACAAAACCCTGATCGAAATGGCCGAGGCGCGCCCGTTTACGCTTGACGCGATGATGCGGATTTCGGGGATTGGCGCAAAGAAACTGGAAAGTTTCGGCGCGGTGTTTTTGGCCGTGATTACGGGGCAAACTGCGCCCGATCTGCACCCTGCGCGCCGCGCGGTGGTGGGCACAGCGGCGGCGGGGGTTTATGACCGTTTGTATCAGGCGCAGGTGCACCTGATGCGCGGGGCCGATGGCACGCGCAAACATCTGTCTGTTGACCCCAGCACATTGCGCCACATCGCCCAGCGCCGCCCCTCCACGCTGGCCGAAATGGTGCAAATTTCGGGCATGACCGAGGCGAAGATCGAACGCTTTGGCGCTGCGTTTTTGGATGTGCTAAACAGCGACGGCCCCGAAGATACCCCCCTCGCCCCCGCAAAGGTTCAGCCTATATGGGTGGATACGCCCTATTGAGGATTTGCTATGCTGACTGTGATTTCCCCCGCCAAACGTCTGAATGAAGCCGCCCCTGCGGGGCTGTCAGACCCGATGTTTGCCACGCAGGCCCGCGCCTTGGCAAAAATTGCGCGCGCCCTATCGGTGGATGATCTGTGCAAGTTGATGGATATATCGCCCGCGCTGGGCGCGCTGAACCATGCGCGCTTTGCCGCCTTTGCGCGCGCGCAGACCTATTGCGCCGCGCATATCTTTGATGGTGACACCTATACGGGGCTGGAATTTGCAAGCCTAGAGCCAGATGCGCGCCACTGGGCGGATGGGCATTTGCGCATTTTATCAGGGCTTTACGGGCTGCTGCGCCCAATGGATGCCATTGCGCCCTATCGTTTGGAAATGGGATCGCGTCTTGCCAACCCCAAGGGCGCAAATCTGTATGCCTTTTGGGGCGATAAAATTGCCAAGGCCCTGCGCGCGCAGGCGGCGGAGGTGGGGGCAAAGGCGGTGGTCAACTGCGCCTCGGTCGAATATTTTGGCGCGGTGGATCAAAAGGCGTTGAACCTGCCGATAATCACCCCCGTCTTTATGGAAGAGCAAGACGGCCAAGCCAAGATTGTCAGCTTTTGGGCCAAACAGGCGCGCGGGGCGATGGCGCGGTATATCTGCACGCATCATCTGACAGACCCCGATGATCTGCGCGGATTTAACCTAGGCGGCTATCGTTTCCGCGCCGATCAGTCTAGCGCGGAAAAACTTGTCTTTCTGCGGCCCTATGTGCCCACAAGTCAGGCCGCTTTGGCCGCGCGTTAGGCGGCATTTTCAGCCGCCAGTTCAAGCGCGGGCGAAACGGGGTATACAAAACTGGGCGCATGGGCGGCGATTGTGTCTAATATCAGCGCTTTGCGCAGCGGTTTGGTCATATAACGGTCAATCCCTGCGGCTAAAATTGCCACTTCGTCCCCATCCATCGCATGGGCGGTCAGCGCCACAATGGGCACATGGGCAGGCCCGCCCGCCTCTAGCGCACGAATGGCGCGGGCGGCGTCTTTGCCATCCATTTCGGGCATGGATATGTCCATAAAAATCAAATCTGGGGCAAAGCTTTGATATTGCGCAACGGCCTCTAGCCCGTTGCTGGCAAATTGCAGATCTATCTGCGCCTCGCGCACCATTTTTTGGAAGACCAACTGGTTGGTGCGATTGTCTTCTGCCACCAGCACCCGCATTTGCCGCTGGGCCTGCGGGGCGACTGCGGCGGCGGGCAGGGGTGCCAGTTCGCCCTCGCCCGCCAGCGCCTGAAGGCGGCGATACAAATCGGCCCGTAGTATTGGCTTTTGCACCACGGATGCCAGCATATCATACCCCTCTTCCTCGCGCGCGGCGGCGGGGTTTGAGGTAAGCAGTATGATCGGGGTTTCCACCCCCTGCGCATGAATGGCGCGGGTAAGGGCAAGGCCGTTCATTTCGGGCATTTCGTAATCGGTCAAAATCACGTCAAACTTGCTGGTGGCCAAGGCGGCCAAAGCATCGGCCCCCGAACGGCACAGGGTAACCGCAATGCCGCAAGGGGCAAGTTGGCGTTCCAAAATGGTGCGGTTGATGAATTGATCGTCCACTGCCAGAACCCGCTTAATGGCAATGGGGGCAGTTGTGGGCGGGGAATCTTCGGCCACGGGCAGGGTCACGCGAAAGCCAAAGCAAGACCCTTTACCAAGTTCGCTGTCGACCCAAACCGCACCGTTCATCCGTTCGATCAGCCGCTGCGTGATGGCAAGGCCCAAACCCGTGCCTTCAAACTTGCGGTTGGCGGCATCTTCGACCTGATTAAACTCGCCAAACACCGCGTCCAGATTTTCGGGGGCAATGCCAATGCCCGTATCTTCGACGGAAATATGCAATTGCTGCGCGCCAAGCCCTGCCTCTACCCCAACAACGCGCACCAGAACATGGCCCTTTAGGGTGAACTTAACGGCATTGCCCATAAGGTTGGTCAATACCTGCCGCAAACGGCCCGGATCGCCCACGTATCGGGTGGGCAGGAACATGTCAAAATCGATCAGCAGATCAATGCCCTTTTCGCGCGCGCGCGGTTGCAGCAGCATGGCGATTTCGTGGATTGTGCGTTCTAAATCAAAGGGTTCGGGATGCAGGGTTAGCCGTTCCGCCTCGATTTTGCTATAGTCCAGAATATCGTTGATAATCACCAGCAAAGCCTCGCCCGAGGAGCGGATGGTTTCGGCGAACAGGCGCTGATCTTCGTTCAAACTGGTATCGCACAAAAGTTCGGCCATACCGACAACGCCGTTCATAGGCGTGCGGATTTCGTGGCTCATATTGGCCAAAAACGCCGATTTCGCGCGATTGGCCGCTTCGGCGGCTATGCGGGCGGCTTCTAATGCTGCTTGTTGGGTTTTCTCGGCGGTGACATCCATGCGCAGGCCCACGCGCCCGCCATCGGGGGTTGGGTGATCCTGCTCGCGGATCCAGCGGCCATTGGCCATTTGCTCTTCTACAATTGTGCCGGGGTTGCGGTGATGATGCAGGCGCTGCGACATCCATTCCGCTTCGCGCCCAAGGGCGCTGGGATGCGCGCCCGCTGCCAACCCGTGGCGCAGCAAATCTTCAAACTTTACGCCCACCTCCATATAGGGGGCGCAATCGGCATAAATATCGCGGTAACGCTGATTGCAGGTCACAAATCGCTCCTCTCTATCATAAAGCACAAAACCATCGGGAATAGCCTCGATCGCGGCCCAGATGCGCATTTGGTCGGTGATATCTACGGCCAGCGAGACAACATCGCCGCCCTGCGCGCGCCTATCGACCATGCGCAGCCAGTGGCCATCGTGAAATTGCAGGGTGATGGGTTCGATCCCATCGCTTTCCCAGCGGCTAAGCATAAATTCTTGCCAGTCATCGCGATGTTCGCCGCGCAAATCGATGCGCCCTTGGGTCGCGGCAAGGGCCAGCACCTGCGTATAGGTTATGCCAGGGGCAATACTGCCTTGATCGAACATGTTCAGATAAACGCGGTTGGCCGCAACCAGCCGCTGCTGGGCATCATACACGGCAAAGCCATCATCGATGGTGTTGATCGAATCCCACAAACGGCGTTCGGCCATAACGGCGGCGGTGTGCGCGCGATCTAAAT
>JAIXVS010000237.1 GCA_027482795.1 Rhodobacter sp. | reverse complement strand
GACGCGAGGCTGCGGCAAAGGGCATCGCCTCGGTGATCTGGTCTTACCCGCGCGGGCCTGCTGTGACCAAGGATGGCGAGACGGCAATTGATGTGGCCGCCTATGCCGCGCAAATCGCCGCCCTTTTGGGCGCGCATATCATCAAAATCAAACTGTCGACCGACCATCTGATGCTATCAGAGGCGAAGAAGGTTTATGAGAACGAAAAAATCGACATTGCAACCCAAACTGCCCGCGTGCGGCACTGTATGGATGCGGCCTTTGGCGGGCGGCGCATTGTGATCTTTTCGGGTGGGGCGGCCAAAGGTGCGGATGCTGTTTATGACGATGCCCGCGCTATTCGGGATGGCGGCGGCCATGGCAGCATTATTGGCCGCAATTCGTTCCAGCGTCCGCGCGCCGAGGCATTGGACATGCTGGGCAAATTGGTGGAAATTTATCGCGGCAAAGCCTAAACGGCGGCCCGCGAAAATTTTCATTTGCCTGCCTGCAATTTTGTGGCATTCTGCGCACAGACCCCCGTCAGAGGGGTAAAGAGGCGCAGGATGCAAGGATTATCGATACGCTCGGCTGTTTTGGGCAGCCTATTGCTGGTTACCATGATGGTCATGGGCGGCAGCTTTGTTGTGGCCGCTGTGCAAGGCGAATTTGGCGTGATGCGCCGTGTTGAACTGAATGCCGAAGCCGCCAGCCTGCGCGCCGAACGCGATGCCTTGCAGGCGGAGCTAAAGCGGATTGAGAATCTAAATCTGCGCCTGTCAGATAATTATCTGGATATTGATCTGCTAGATGAGCGCGCCCGCATTGTGCTAGGCTATTTGCGCGCCGACGAAGTGGTTATCCGCTAACCCACGCGCCTTTTCCCACGCAAATGCCGCGCTGCGGCATGGTGAAAATGCAATTTGCCCTTTTTTCTCCGTTATGATATGGATAGTTTAACGCTAAACTAGTTTTAGTAATTTCTGGGAGGACCCCCTTTGGCTGCCAAACCTGCAACCCCCGAAACAGGCAAAAAATCCAACGTGTCTAAGGATGAATTGCTGAAATACTACCGCGAGATGCTGCTAATCCGCCGATTCGAAGAAAAGGCAGGCCAGCTGTATGGCATGGGCCTGATTGGCGGCTTTTGCCATTTGTACATCGGGCAAGAGGCGGTTGTAGTTGGGCTGGAGGCCTGCACCAAAGAGGGTGACAAGCGTGTCACATCTTACCGCGACCACGGCCATATGCTGGCCTGCGGCATGGATGCCAATGGGGTGATGGCCGAACTGACGGGCCGCGAGGGCGGCTATTCGCGCGGCAAGGGCGGATCGATGCATATGTTTTCGCGCGAAAAGCATTTCTACGGCGGCCATGGCATTGTGGGCGCGCAGGTACCCATCGGCGCGGGTCTGGCGTTTGCCGACAAATACAAAGGCAATGATAACGTCACCTTTACCTATTTTGGGGACGGCGCAGCGAACCAAGGCCAAGTCTATGAAACCTATAACATGGCCGAACTTTGGGATTTGCCCGTAATTTTCGTGATTGAAAACAACGGCTATGCCATGGGCACCTCTGTGAAACGGTCTACCAAATCCACCTCGCTGTACGGGCGCGGGCTGGCCTATGGCATTCCAGGTGAACAGGTGGACGGCATGGATGTTCTGGCCGTGAAAGCCGCAGGCGAAAAGGCCGTGGCCCACTGCCGCGCGGGCAAAGGCCCCTATATTTTGGAAATGATGACCTACCGCTATCGCGGCCATTCCATGTCTGACCCCGCCAAATACCGCACCCGCGAAGAGGTGGAAAAAATGAAGGCCGAAAAAGACGCAATCGAACATGTGCGCGATCTGCTTTTGGGCGCGGGCCTTGCCAATGAAGACGAGTTGAAGGCGATAGATAAGCAAATCAAGGACGTGGTGAACGCATCCGCCGAATTTGCCAAAGAAAGCCCCGAGCCTTCGACCGCAGAACTTTACACCGATATTTACGCATAAGGGGAAAAACACATGGCAATTGATGTACTTATGCCCGCCCTGTCCCCCACGATGGAAGAGGGAACCTTGGCCAAATGGCTGGTCGCCGAAGGCGATGCCGTCAAATCTGGCCAAATCATCGCCGAGATTGAAACCGACAAGGCGACGATGGAATTTGAGGCCGTTGACGAAGGTATCGTTGGCAAAATCTTGGTCGCCGCCGGCACCTCTGGCGTGAAGGTCAACGATCCAATCCTGCGTCTGATCGAGGCGGGCGAAGATGCAAACGCGGCTCCTGCCCCAGTTGCCGCTAAGGCTGCCCCGACCGTCGCCGCCGTGACTGCCGCCCCAACCGCCGCCGCTGTGGCCGTGGTGTCCAAAGCCAGCCCCGATTGGCCCGCAGGCACGCCGATGAAAACCATGACCGTGCGCGAGGCGTTGCGCGAGGCGATGGCCGAAGAAATGCGCGCCAACCCTAACGTCATGCTGATGGGCGAAGAAGTGGGCGAATACCAAGGTGCCTATAAAATTTCCCAAGGTCTGCTGGATGAATTCGGCCCGGGGCGCGTGGTTGATACCCCCATCACCGAAATCGGCTTTACAGGCATTGCCGTGGGCGCGGCATGGGGCGGTTTGAACCCGATTGTGGAATTCATGACCTTCAACTTCTCGCTGCAAGCGATTGATCATATTCTGAATTCCGCCGCCAAAACCAATTACATGTCGGGCGGCCAATTGGGGTGCCCCATCGTGTTTCGCGGTGCAAACGGGGCTGCTGCCCGCGTTGGCGCGCAGCATTCCCAAGACTTTGCAGCATGGTATGCGTCCGTTCCTGGCCTAAAGGTTGTGATGCCCTATTCGGCGGCTGATGCCAAAGGGCTGCTGAAACAGGCGATCCGCGATCCGAACCCCGTGGTCTTTCTGGAAAATGAAATCATGTACGGGCAATCCTTTGAGGTGCCCGATCTGCCCGATTTCACCATTCCCTTCGGCAAGGCCCGTATTTGGCGCGAAGGCCGCGATGCGACAATCGTCTCGTTCGGGATTGGGATGCGTT
>JAIXVS010000088.1 GCA_027482795.1 Rhodobacter sp. | reverse complement strand
GCGAATGGTCAGGCCGTGGCTGGCGGCCACCTCGCGTTCTTTGCGGATATTCTTGCGTTTGCGCGATGACAGGTCGGCCAGAAAATCGTCAAATGTGCCATAGCTGCGGTTATGAAAATGAAACTGCTGCGTGATGCGGTGCAAAAGCCCGCGATGGCCTGCCAAATCTTGCGCCTCGTCTGCCGTGCAAAAGGTGATGTGCAGACTGGACAGGGCGTTTCCTTCGGCCAGATCAATCGCAGCATCTACCAAGGGCCTGCGCATATGATCTGGCCCCAAAAATCGGCGGCCCGTGGCGGGGGTGAAGGGCACCGCGCCCTGAAGTTTTGGGTAATACCGCCCGCCCGCGCGTTCAAAGGCATCTGCCCAACTGTGATCGAATATATACTCGCCTTGGCTGTGGCCTTTGGCATACAGCGGCATGGCGGCTTGGCCTGCGTCCGTCTTCAAAACAAGGCTGCGGTTTTGCCAACCTGTGCCAGTTCCAGTCGAGCCAGAGGCATCGAGTGCCGCCAAAAAACGGTGCGTTGTAAAGGGGTCAATCGGGCGCTGGCCAGCCGTATTGCCCGCCATTGCATCCCATGCGGCGGCGTCAATTTGGGCGAAGTTTTCCAGCAAAGTCAGGGTCACAGGGTCGCCTTTGGCGCGCGGTTACATTCGTTGTAGATGCAGCGCCGCGCCCCCGCGTCAAGCCCACACATTAAGACATATGCGCAAGATATTGCTCAAAGGTGATGTTCTGGGCAAAGCGCCGCGCCGCAACCTCGGCTTCTGCGGATTTGATTGTCCAGCACAAAATATCTGCGCCCTGCGCGCGCAACTCGCCCACGCGCGGGCGCGCTAAATCTGCGGCTTCGTGGCTGATAAAGCTGGAAGCGGTGCGGTCATAATCGGGAATGCTGCGCAGATGATCGCAGATCGCGGCGGGCAGGGGTGCCCAATCGGCCACGGCATAGGCCGAGGTGGTGATCCCGCGCGCAATGCTGGGCCAAAGCCGCGCCATATGGGCCACGCTGTGCGGGTTGAACGACATCAGGGCAATGGGGCCAGCATAACCTGCAAGGTCGGCGGCAACCGCCCCTTCCAGCCGCCCATCGCTATCGCTCATATCCCCCGTTTGATCCTTAATCTCAATCAACAGGGGCACACGGCCTGCGATTTGGCGCAGCACCTGCGCCAAGGTCGGGATGCAATCTGGCCCGCCAGTTAGACCAATATCGATCAACTCGGCGGCGGTTCTATCCGCCACAAGCCCCGTCTGCGATGTCAGCCGATCTAGCGTTTCGTCATGAAACACCACCGCCACACCGTCGCGCGTCAGTTGCACATCAATTTCAATGGCATAACCTGCGTCAATGGCTGCCGCGATGGCGCTGGGCGAATTTTCAATTCGCCCCTGCGCGCGATTGTGCAGGGCGCGGTGGGCGATGGGCAGGCGCAAGAACGCGGGCGGCAGGGGCACACGCATTAGGAAATCTCAAATATCGCGTCAATTTCCACGGCCACGCCCAAGGGCAGGGATGGGGCCGATACGGCCGCGCGGGCATGGCGGCCCGCATCGCCCAACACCTCGACCAAAAGGTCGGACGCGCCGTTGATCACCTTGGGTTGGTCGATAAAATCGGCAGTAGAATTCACAAACCCACCCAGTTTCACCGCCCGCACCACGCGCGAGAAATCCCCCCCCACGGCAGCCTTGAGCTGGGCCAAAATCGCAATGGCGCAGGCCCGTGCGGCTGCGGCACCTTGGGCCACATCCATCGTCTCGCCCAAGCGGCCCTTGATCAACCCGTTCGCGTCTTGGCTGATCTGCCCAGAAATATGCACCAAATTGCCCGTCACCACATAGGGCACATAATTGGCCGCAGGGGGCGGCGCAGCGGGCAGGGCAATGCCCAAAGCAATAAGGCGGGTTTCAATGGGATGGGTCATGTCAAAATCCTTAGCTTTCGCGGAAGGCCGCGCGGAAATAATCAGTAAAGGGTTGCAGCAAATAGGCCATCGGCGTGCGCGCACCCGTTGCAATAAAGGCATCCACTGGCATACCTGGCAATAGGGTTTCGTGGGATAGTTTTTCCTGCTCTCCCTCGTCCAGAATAATCTGCGCGCGGTAATAGGTTGCGCCCGTTTGCTGATCTACAATCGCATCAGCCGAGATGTTGATGACATGGCCATGAATTTCGGGCGTGGTGCGCGCAGAAAAGGCGGGAAACACCAAACGCACATCTTGGCCGATGTGAATTTCGTCCACGTGAATGGGCGACACGCGCGAGGTGATGATTAAGGGGCGATCTTGCGGGACAATGTACAAAACAGGATCAGCAGGGCGCAGCACAGATTGCGGGCCCGTTACTTGCAGGCCCAAAACCAGCCCCGATACGGGCGCGCGAATTTCCAGCCGCGCGATGCGTTCGCGCAGGGCGGCGCGGCGTTCTATCAATTCCAACTCGCTTTGACCAATGTCGCGCAGCTGCGTGCTGGCCTCTTCGCGGCGCAGGGCCGCTAGGCGCAGAATTTCCAGATCAACCTCGGTGCCGCGGCCTTCGTTTTGTGCGCGCGAAGATGTTAATTCGCCCACCG
>JAIXVS010000263.1 GCA_027482795.1 Rhodobacter sp. | reverse complement strand
GGCGGCGGTCATTTCGGTGGCAATAAAGCCAGGAGCGATGGCATTTGCACGGATATTTCGGCTCGCCAACTCTTGGGCAATGGCCTTGGTGAAGCCGATGATGCCTGCTTTGCTGGCCGCATAGCCAATCGCCCCTGGCAATCCGCGAAAGCCAGACAGCGATCCTGTAATCACCACATGGCCTGCATCCCGCGCCACCATTGCAGGCAGCACGGCCCCCACCACGCGGGCGCAGCCGGTAAAGTTGATATCGCACATCGCCTCGACCTCGGCGGGGGTCCAGTTTTGCGCGGTTGTGGGGGTGTAGATGCCTGCCAAAAACACCATCCCATCTATCGCGCCCACTTGCGCGGCGGCGGCGGTCACGCTTTCGCTGCTGCCCACGTCCATCGCCACAGCGCGGGCGCGGGGGATGCTGGCAGCGGCCTCGTCCAGCTTGGCGGCATTTCGGGCAGAAATCACCACATTCGCCCCCGCTTGGGCCATGCGCTGCGCCAGCGCCAGCCCCAGCCCTTCGGATGCGCCGACCAGCCAGTAAGTTTTACCCTGAAAATCCGCGCTCATTCAGCGGCCTCAAGCAGGGTTTCGGCCTGCGCTGCGGGGCGCATGGTGGCGACCAATTCTGCCACCTTAAAGCCGAATTTGCGGAATTGGCTGCGGTTGATGATGGTGCCGTTCTGCGTCAAATACATCCAATCTTTCACGGCCAAAACATGCCCGCCCGCCGATGCAGGCAGCTTGATATTGTAATTCAAAAACACCGTGGGCCCAGCCACTTCGCCCGTACCCGCGCCCACCACATCATCTGCCTCGGCGCGCAGCTTGCCATCGGCTTCTATAGTCAGCCGCCATTCGCGGGTCTGCTCGGTGCCCGAATCATAGCTGAAATGTTCGCGCAAAACGCCATGATTGCCATCCCATGTGCCGTGCATTTGTGCAACGAAGCGCGATGTCACACGCCCCAATGGGCCGTAAATCACCCCTTCGCATTCGATGGGGCCAGACAGCTGCTGGCGCACATCAAAGCGGGGGCTAAGGCCCGCATAATCGGCGGGGGTTTGGGCGGAGAAACCCAGATAACGGCGCAGGGCAAGGGCAGCCGCGATGATGATAAGCAGCGTCAGCAAAGTGGAAAGGAAGGGGGTCATACAGGTGATCCTTCGGGTTTGGGTGAAAGGGACATGCGCGCCAGCATCGCCAAAGCGATCAGTTTCAGCGCGCAAGGCAGGCCCGCATAGGCCAGTGACAGCGCCCATAATGCGCCGTCCGAATTGGCGATGCTGGGCGTAAAGCCCGCCCATTGCAGGGCAGGCAGCAAGGTTGCAGCGGCAAGCGCCAACGAGAGTTTTGAGACGAAAGACCACAGGCCAAAGCCTGCCGCCTCGGATCCAAGGGCGGCCATGCGGCGGGCAAATAGGGCTGGCAGCAGCACCATATCCGCGCCCAAGGCCGCGCCCGAGGCAAGGCAGATCACAGCAAAAGCCGCGCCATCGCCCGCGCCCAAGGAGATAGCCCACAGAAAGGATACGATCGACAAGACCATCCCCGCCAGCAAGACGCGCCGTTCGCCATAACGGGCGGCAAGGCGGCTCCACAGCGGGGCGGTTAGGGCGGCCGCCAAGAAAAACGCCAGCAGATACACGCCAGCAAGGGCGGGCAGGCCAAGGCGGCTTTCGACAAAGAACAAGAACAGGGTAGAGGTAACGGCCACAGGCGCGGCATTGACCAGTGCCAAAATCAGCAGGCTCCGCGCGATGGGGTCACGCAGGGCAGGGCGGAACATGGCGGCAATGCTGGGTTGCGCAGTGCTGGCGGCAGCGGTTGCCGCCCATTCGCCGCGCATGGCAACCGTTGCGATCAGCGCAAGCCCCGCAAAGCCAACCGCGAATGCGGCAAAGGGCGCAGCAAAGCCCATGGCCAGCAGGGTGGGCGCAGTGGCCGCCAAACACACCCCAACCAACGATCCCGTCTCGCGCCAGCCCGCCAGCCGCACATGGCCGCCTGCACCCAGCGCCTCGGCGCGGCCAACGCCTTGCGCGTAGAACACGATTGTTAGAAAGGAATAGGCCGAAAACAGCACTGTCAGCGTGATGGCAAACCATGCCAGCGGCGCGATGGGCGGCGCATAGGCAAATAGGCCCAGCATCGCCGCCGCCATCAGGGCCGAGGCCGCCGCCACCATAACCCAGCGCTGGGCGGGGTACCTTTCGGCCAGCCAGCCAAGCGCAGGGTCTTGCACCACGTCAATCAGCCGCAGCAGGGCCAGCACACCGCCCAGTGCCGCCAATGACACGCCGTATTCATCCACAAAAAACTTGGGCGCATGGATGTAAATCGGCAGCCCCGCCGCCGCGATCATCGCCGCAAACAGCGGCCAAGGGACAAGGCTGCGCCCCGCAATGGCAGATGGGCTGCGCATTACTTGGACACCTCGGTTTCGGGCGCGGGCGGCAGCGGGTTATACCGCGCGCCTTTCAGCTTTAGCCTTAGCGCCTGCCAATAGATCAGCGCCACAACCCGCCGCGCACCAAAGGGGCGGCGCAGCATCATGCCCAAAATGCCAAGGCTGGTCAGGGGGGCCAAATGCCCCGTCAGCGTGGCCAACAGCCCGCCATCTTTGCCTGCGCTATAATCAATCCAAATGCCGATTTTCGCATCGCTGATGTCAAAGCGAAACACATAGCCGCCCTGCACGGGTTGAAAGGGCGAGACGTGGAAAATTTTCGTGGCGCGCACATGATCTTCGCGGGTGATCGCGCCGTGGTCATCGCGGTGGCACAGATAAGAATGACGCTCGCCAAAGGTGTTGGACACTTCGGCAATCACAACGCGCAAGCCGCCTTGCGCATCATAACACAGCCAGAATGATACAGGGTTGAACACATGGCCCAAAACGCGCGGCTGGGTCAGCAAAAGGATGTCACCCGTAACCGCCAAATCATGCGCCCCCAGCACTTGGCGCACCCACGCCAGCCCCATGCCTGCCTTTGGCGCGCCGCCATGATCGCGGTCTTGCACCGATGTGACATTGCCGCGATTGCGTGAAAACAGCCATGGCCCGCGCGGCGCGCTTGCAGGGTTTATCAGAACGTAATCAATGCCATAGCGAAAGGCATTGGCAATGGCACCTTTGCGCCCGTGATAGGTTTGGCCGCGCAGATGCAGGGGGGTAAAGGTCGTCATGCATCAACCTGGGCTGTATCACGCTCGGCCATGGCCTGTGCCACATCCCATGCGCTTGCGATACCATCTTCGTGAAAGCCGTTCTTCATCCATGCCCCACAAAACCACGTGTTCCCCGTGCCATTGGCGGCGGCAATGGTTTTCTGCGCCGCCAATGCGGCCAGATCATAGACGGGGTGATGAAAGGTTTCCTGATCATAGATCAGGTCTTGGCGAATGGACTGTGTGCTGTTCAGCGTGACAAACAGCGGGTCATCCTTTGGAATGGGTTGCAGCGAGTTCATCCAATAGGTCAGATCAATCTTATCCTGCGGGCCATTGTTACCTTCCACATAAGACCAGCTTGCCCAGCATTTGCGCGATTTGGGCATCATGCGATCATCGGCATGTAACACCATTTCGTTCGGCTGATACCGCACTGCTGAAAGTGCGGCGCGCTCGGCTGGCGTGGCATCGGCCAGCATGGCAAGCGATTGGTCAGAATGCGATGCCATGACCACATCGTCAAACTGTTCCCACGCGCCTCCCTTGGCCTGCACCTGAACGCCGCCATCCACGCGGCGCACGCCCTGCACGGGGGCAGATAGGCGAATATCCACGCCTTGGCGGGCAAGTTCGGCTTGCAGGCGGGTTACATACTGAATCGATCCGCCCTGCACGGTGTACCATTGGTGCTGGCCAGAGAGTTGCATCAAATGGTGGTTTTGAAAGAATTTCACCAAAGCATCCGCAGGAAAATCCAAGATACCCTTGGTGGGGGTTGACCAGATCGCCCCCGAAAACGGCAAGATATAATAATCGCGGAAATAGGGGCCCGTGCCCAAAGCGTCCAAAAGGCCGCCGATGGTCATGCCATGGCGCAGGGTTTGGGCGGCGTTTTTGTTGAAATGCAAAATATCGCGCAGCATCCGCAGATAGGCGGGCGACAGGATATTGCGGCGCTGGGCAAAAAGACTGTCTAGGTTATGCAGCGCATATTCCAGCGCCCCGCCGCGCGCTGACAGGCCAAAGCTCATATTGCTTTCCACCACGGGCACGCCCAGCTTTTCAAACAGGGCCACCAAATGTGGGTAATTGACGCGGTTATAAACGATAAACCCCGTGTCCACAGGCTGATCGCCACGCTTGCCTGCCAGCACGGTGCGGGCATGGCCGCCCAGACGCGGCGCGCCTTCGAACAGAACCACCGCATTGCCATTTGCCAAGAAATGCGCGGCTGACATGCCCGAAATTCCCCCCCCAATAACAGCGATACGTCTTGGCGGGTGGGCAGGTGTTTCGAAAGGCATGGATCGTCCTATTTTACTGTTGCTGCGGGCGTTACAGATCATACGGCGGGCGGGCTGTCTTGGATCAGATGTGAAATTTGCAAAAAATCTTCCCATTTGTGCTCGCGGCCAGTGATCCAGTTGCACAGGTGTCACGTAAATTGGACATGATACTTGACGCAGACCATCGGCATGATGCCTATACGCCTAGAAAGACGCCCGTGCAGCCCATGCTGCGGGCGGCTGTTGGTATGGGCAAAGGGTATTGGGACTTGGCGAATAAGGTTAGCAATGGGACCAAGGGGCAGGAAACGGGCGCAGGCCCCGATTTTGCAGGCCTAATGCTCGCGGTGCGTGATAAGGGCGACCGCGCGGCTTATGGCATTGTCTTTCAGCATTTCGCGCCCCGTGTGAAGGCGTTCTTGATGAAATCAGGATCAGATGCCGCCTTGGCCGAAGAATTGGCCCAAGATGTGATGGTCACGGTCTGGCACAAATCGGCGCAGTTTGACCCCGCCCGCGCCAGCCTGTCGACATGGATTTTCACCATCGCCCGAAATCGGCGGATTGATTATTTTCGCCGCGCCCGCCGCCCCGAACCCGAAGATCTGGATTGGGGCGCAACCGAAGAACCCGATGCGGCTGATATGTATCAGGCCGCAGAGGAAACCCGCCGCCTTGGCGCAGCCCTGTCTACCCTGCCAGAACCGCAGCGCGCGCTGATTGAACGCGCCTATTACGGCGATCTGTCACACAGCGAAATTGCCGCCCAAACGGGGCTGCCGCTGGGAACCATCAAATCGCGCATCCGCCTTGCCCTAGAGCGGCTGCGCCAGAATATGAATTAGGCAAAGATTATGACGATAAAGCACCACCTGACCGATGATTTATTGATGTCCTATGCCGCTGGCACCCTGTCCGAGGCGTTTAGCCTTGCTGTGGCAACCCATATTTCGCTGTGCGATGAGTGCCGCGCAGCCCTTGGCGCGTACGAGGCGATGGGCGGCGCGATTTTGGATTCGGATCTGGATGGGGGCGATGATCTGGCCCCGATGTCTGATGATGCGTTGGCCCGCGCTATGGCGCGCCTTGATCTGCCAGCGCCAATTGCTGCCCCGAAAAAACCCAAGCACCCCGTGCTGCCCGCGCCTTTGCAAGATTATGTTGGCACCGATCTGTCGGTGATCAAATGGCGCAAATTGGGCATGGGCGTGCGTCAGGCCATTTTGCCCACCAAGGGCAAAGGGTCGGCCCGCCTGTTGCACATCCCTGCGGGTCAGGCCGTGCCAGACCACGGCCATCGCGGTATGGAACTGACCTTGGTTCTAAAGGGCGCGTTCCGCGACGAAGCGCAGCAGTTTGCGCGCGGCGATATTGAAATCGCAACTGAGGCGGACGAGCATACCCCCGTGGCCATGGGCGATGAGGATTGCATCTGCTTGGCCGTCACCGATGCGCCCTTGCGGTTTAACGCGCTAATCCCGCGCCTGATGCAGCCGATTTTTCGGATTTAATCGCGCGTCACTGTCCAACCTGTCGGGTTGCGGTATTCTTCCAGATTATCGCCCGCCCCGATGCGGTCGATCACTGCAAACAGGCCGCTGCCTGACAGCGGCGTCAAAACGCCGTGCCAAGTGCCGCGATGCAGGTTGATGCCCTGCGCGCCATTGGTCAAAAACGCAAGCGGCGTGGCCAGCGGCCCCTGTGCGACAATCACCAAAAACGGGTCGTCTGACATAGGGATAAAGGCTTGGCTGCCCAAAGGGTGACGTTCGATCAGATCAAAGTGATAAGGCAGGGCGCGGCATTGGGCGTGGAATATCGAAATGCCCGCGCGACCATCTGAAAAATCCATGCGCGCGCGGTCGTGATAGCGGTTGCATAGACCTGCGTTGATCGCCCGCGCCGCGCCGCCCACTTCCAAAACATCGCCAAATGGGGCGAATGCATCTGCGGTAAGCGGCTGGGCGCGGATCATCGGCCAAAAACCCCGCGCCCAAATACTCCATTTAGCGACGCATGGCGGTTCACGTCCTTGTACAGCAGATAGCGAAACGGCCCTGGCCCTGCGGCATAGCAGGCCTGCGGGCAATAGGCGCGCAGCCACATAAAATCGCCCGCCTCTACCTCGACCCAGGTTTGGTTCAGCTTGTACACCGCCTTACCTTCCAGCACGAAAAGCCCATGCTCCATGACATGCGTCTCTTCAAACGGAATCACGCCGCCCGGCTGAAAGGTGACGATGTTGACATGCGCGTCATAGCGAATATCGGCAGGGTCAACAAAGCGGGTCGTGCCCCAAACGCCGTTTGTATTGGGCATGGTGATCAGGGGGTGATCCTTTTCATTCGTGACAAAGGCGGGGGGGATGTCGATGCCCTCCACCACCTCGTATCGCTTGCGGATCCAGTGGAAATGCGCGGTTTTGGTGGCGGTGAGTGTCCATTTTGCTGCGGGGGGGATAAAGGCGTAACCGCCCGCTGTTATATTGTGCTTATCGCCGTTGATGGTGATTTCCATCTCGCCATCGGTCATAAACAGGAAATGCTCGGCGGTAGGGTCGGCATCAGGCAAATCGCTGCCGCCGCCAGCCTGAACCTGCATCACATATTGGCTGAATGTTTCGGAAAACCCCGTCATGGGCCGCGCGATCAGCCACAGTTTTGTATCCCGCCAGTGCGGCAGATAGCTGGTGACAATGTCGGAAAAGCAGCCCTTGGGAATAAAGGCAAAGCTTTCGGTAAAAATCGCGCGGCCTGTCATCAGGCTGGTTTGCGGGGGCAGCCCGCCTGTGGGGGAATAGTAACCGCTCATGGTAAGATATCCTTTAGGCGCAGCTGGGCAATACGTTCCACTTGGGCGCAGGCGGTGGCAAATTCGGTTTCTGAATTGTTGTTCAGTCTGGCTTCAAAAGCGTGCAAAATGCTAGCCTTGGTGTTGTCACGCACGGCGATGATAAAGGGAAAGCCGTGTTTTTCGACATAGGCGGCGTTTAGGCGCTGGAAGGTTTCGCGCTCGCTATCCGTCAAGGCATCCAAAGCGGCGCTGGCCTGTTCGGCGGTCGACTCCGCCGTAAGCCGTTTCGCCGCTGCAAGTTTGCCTGCAAGATCGGGGTGCGCGCGCAAAACACCCAACCGTTCCGCGTATGTCGCACTGCGGAACATGCGGGCAAGGGCGTTGTGCAGGCCAATGGCGGTATCATGCGCGGGGCCAAGTTCCAATTCGAACGCGCGTTCAGTAATCCATGCGCTGTGTTCAAATATCCCGCCAAAGCGCGCGATGAACGCCGCACGATCCATCTGGCTGGGGCGGTCAAACCGCTTGGGCGGATGGGTTTTTGCCCAATGCGCTGCAATATCGCCGCGCCGCGCAAACCAAACCCCTTCATGTGCGCGGGCATAGTCTAAAAACCGCATCAACCCCGCGATTTTTCCCGGCCGCCCAATCAGGCGGCAATGCAACCCCACCGAAAACATCTTGGCCGCCCCCGCCATACCTTCGGCATAGAGCACGTCGAAGGTGTCTTTCAAATAAGTAAAAAACTGCTCGCCCTCGATATAGCCCGGCGCGGTGGCAAAGCGCATGTCGTTGGCTTCCAGCGTATACGGGATGATCAACTGATCGCGCGCGCCGACCTGCCGCCAATAGGGCAGATCATCATCATAAGTGTCTGAAATCCAATCCATTTGGGCAGTTTCCGCCACCAAATCCACCGTATTCACACTGCACCGCCCTGTGTACCACCCGCGCGGCGGGGTGCCGACAACCTCGGTATGCAGGCGGATCGCCTCGGCAATTTGGGCGCGTTCGGTATCTGCGGGCATATCGCGGTGATCGACCCATTTCAGCCCGTGGGATGCAATTTCCCACCCTGCTGCCTTCATTGCGACCACTTGTTCAGGATTGCGCGCCAGCGCTGTGGCTACGCCGTAAATGGTGACGGGAATATTCAGCCCCGTGAACAGCCGATGCAGCCGCCAAAACCCCGCCCGCGCGCCGTAATCATAGAGTGATTCCATATTCCAATGGCGCATATTCGGCCAAGGCGCGGCCCCTGCGATATCGGACAAAAACGCCTCAGACTGCCCATCGCCATGCAGGATGTTATTCTCGCCCCCCTCTTCATAATTCAGCACCAGCGATATGGCGATACGCGCCCCGTTTGGCCATGCGGCATCTGGCGGGTTTTGCCCGTGGCCATGAAAATCGCGCGGATAGCGGGGGGGCTGCGGCATGAAGGCTCCTTTTGAACAGGTTACGGCAAAGGCGCGGAAAACATTATCAAATAAAGCCTGAAAGTCCTGCGTTTGGGAAGGGTGGTTTTTGCACGGCCCTAGGTGCTATGCTGCCCCAAACAAGGGGGCGCGCGATGGGCAAACTGACAACGCATGTGCTGGATACGGCGCGGGGCAAGCCAGCGGCGGGGGTTGCGATTTGGCTCTACCGCGTGACGGGCAACAGCCACAAGAAAATCGCCGAAGTGGTGACAAATTCGGATGGGCGCACCGATGGCCCCATGTTGGAAGGCGCAGCGCTGACCGCGGGGCAGTATGAGCTGGTGTTCCATGCGGGCGATTATCTGCGCGCAACTGGGCAGGCATCGGGCGAGGTGATTTTCCTTGATCACATCCCCATTCGCTTTGGCATCACCGACCCTGCGGCGCATTACCACGTGCCGCTGCTGATTTCGCCCTTTGCCTATTCCACCTATCGCGGCAGTTGAATCTTCTGGCATTTTGCCGCCTGCCTTGCCAAAGTGGCGAAAACTTTGGGGGCACCGCATGGCAGGCAATCGGCATTTCGGCACGGGCAATTACTTTCGCCACTTTCTGGCGCGAACAGATGAGAAAATGCTGTTCAAGATGGATCATTACCTAGACGTGTACGACCGCGAGATGGCCCCGTGGATGGGCGAGCGGGTGAATTTTCTGGAAATTGGCATCTATAAGGGCGGCAGTCTGCGCATGTGGCGCGATTTCTTTGCGCCCCAGTCTAGCCTTACGTTTTTGGACATAGACCCTGCCTGCAAGGCGCTGGAAATTCCGGGAACCGATATTCGCATCGGCGATCAAACCGATGTGCCGTTTTTGCAATCGGTCGCGCAGGAAAAAGGCCCGTTTGACATTATTGTCGATGATGGTGGGCACAAGATGGATCAGCAAATCACCTCGTTCAAGGCGCTGTGGGGCGCGCTGAAAGATGGCGGGGTGTATATCGTGGAAGATACCCACACCAGTTATTGGCCAGGCTTTGGCGGCGGCGGGCATAAGGCACCGAGCAGTTTCATTGAGTTTGCCAAAGACCTGATTGATAAGATGCATTCATGGTACACCGAGGATGACGTGGGTTTCCCGCTGCATCCCCTTGCCGCGCAAATTGGTGGGATACAGTTTTTTGACAGCCTTGTGATGATCCGCAAAGAACTGAAAAAGCCGCCCGTTGCTGTGACATCGCAGCATGGCCGCGTGGGGGCTTCGGACAAAATCCTAAAGGTGCGCGGGCGCGTTTCCATTTTCTAGCGCTTGCACCTTTGGCCCCGCGCCGCTAGGAAATGCGGCAAATATGGGGGCTTTTGCGATGGACACATCTGCACTTCGGGCAAAGTTTTTGGGCGCAGCGGCGGCGGCAAGTGATGAGGCTGCGCTAGAAGAGGTGCGCCTTGCCGCCCTTGGCAAAAAGGGCGAAATTTCGGCGCTGATGGCCACGCTGGGCAAGATGGAACCAGAAGAGCGCAAGGCGGCTGGGGCCACCCTGAACATTTTGCGCGATGAAATCGATGCAGCCCTGCGCGCCAAAAAGGCTGCACTCAGCGATGCGGCGCTGGATGCGCGGCTAAAATCCGAATGGTTGGATGTCACCATGCCCGCCCGACCGCGCCGTATGGGCACGATCCATCCCGTATCCCAAGTGATGGAAGAATTGACCGCGATTTTCGCCGATATGGGTTTTGCCGTGGCCGAAGGGCCGCAGGTTGAAACCGATTGGTATAACTTCGACGCCCTGAATATCCCGCCCGAACACCCCGCGCGGCAGGAACATGACACGTTTTTCATGCACCGCGCCGATGGCGACGACCGCCCACCGCATGTGCTGCGCACCCATACCAGCCCCGTGCAAATTCGCGCGATGACGGAAAAAGGCGCGCCCATTCGCGTGATCGCACCCGGCCGTGTGTACCGTATGGATATGGACCAAACCCACACGCCGATGTTCCATCAGATTGAAGGGCTGGCGATTGATAAAGACATCTCGATGGCCAACCTGAAATGGGTGATCGAGGAATTCGCCAAGGCGTTTTTCGAAGTGCCATCGGTTGAGGTGCGCTTTCGCGCCAGCCACTTCCCCTTTACCGAACCTTCTGCGGAAATTGACTTTCGCTGTTCATGGGTCGGCGGGCAGTTGCGGCTCGGCGAGGGCGATAGCTGGCTAGAGGCTGGCGGCTGCGGCATGGTGCATCCCAAAGTGCTTCGCGCGGCGGGGATTGACCCTGACCAATACCAAGGCTTTGCCTTTGGTCTGGGGATCGACCGCCTTGCCATGCTGAAATACGGTATCCCCGATCTGCGGGCGTTCTTTGAAGGCGATCTGCGCTGGCTGCGCCATTATGGCTTTGCCGCGCTGGATATGCCTGATTTGGCAGGGGGGCTAAGCGCGTAGAACAACGCGCCTTCAGCTTTGCATCCAAGCGTTGGTTTGCTTCGTTGAAAATCTGCTGCATCGACAGCCTGCCCGCGCAGGCGTGCGCGGGCGCAAGTTTCTGAAATCGCCCTAGTCGAGCGTTTTTTCGGCGCGGTGCGCCCTCGGAACTTACCCGCGAAGATCGGCACGGGCCAGCGGCAGCTAGGGCCAAAGGCACGATCCCCGCGGGGTACTCTTTACACGCCCCTGCCAGCGTTAACTGGCGGGGGGCATGTGCTGCCAAACCATCACGAGGTACAGGGTTGCCCCCAATGCCACGCAAAGCTTGGCCGCACTTCGGGTCTTGCGACCCTTGGGTATTTCCAGATCAATCAACACAACATAGCCCTCGTTACACCTGACCTGTATGGCCCCCAAGATGGCCAGCATTGTGGCAAACTATACCCCCCTTTACGCACAATAGGTTTCCAAAACGGAAACGCTTGTCGAAAGAATATACGGCAGACTTCCCCTTGCGCGCGGCATGGGGTATGGGGCTATAACCCTATTTCAAAGGCAAATGCGATGAAGTTTACCCTGTCTTGGCTGAAAGATCATTTGGATACCACCGCCGATTTGGACGCGATTCTATATGCATTGACCG
>JAIXVS010000259.1 GCA_027482795.1 Rhodobacter sp. | reverse complement strand
GCCGCGATGGCCGAATTTGCCCGCGATATCGTGCTGATGCGGCAAGTGGGGGTGAACCCTGTTGTGGTGCATGGCGGCGGGCCGATGATTAACGAAATGCTCGATAAGCTGGGCATCAAATCGGAATTTGTGCGCGGCAAACGGGTGACGGATAAGGCCACGGTGCAGGTGGTGGAAATGATCCTGTCGGGCCTTGTGAATAAGCGGATCGTGCAGGCGATAATGGATGCAGGCGGGCGCGCCGTGGGAATTTCGGGCAAGGATGACGATCTGATGGTCTGCGTCGCTGACGACCCCGAACTGGGCTATGTGGGCCGCCCTGTGGAAATGAATGTGCAGGTGCTGCGCGATTTGTACAATGCGGGCATTATCCCCGTCGTTGCCCCCGTGGCCACAGGCATGGCCGATAATGAGACGTTCAACGTGAACGGCGATACGGCGGCAGGGGCCATTGCAGGCGCGCTGCAAGCCGACCGCCTGCTGCTGCTGACCGATGTATCAGGCGTGAAAAACGCCAAGGGCGAGGTGATGACGCAAATCACCCCAGATGAAGTGCGCCAGATGATCAAAGACGGCGTGATCGCGGGCGGGATGATTCCCAAAACCGAAACCGCTGTGGCGGCGGTCGAGGCGGGCACCCGCGCTGTCACCATCCTAGACGGGCGCATTCCCAATGCCTGCCTGCTGGAATTGTTCACCGACCACGGCGCAGGCAGCCAAATTCGCGCCACCGCCCCGCGCGTAACCCCGCGCAAACGCTGAGAATGGACAGCCTGACGGGCATTGCGCAGCAGGCCGCCGCCCATCATCTGGGCATTTTGGGCGGCTTTCATGCGGCAGATGACCCCACCCTGCCGAAGGGCACGCAAACCCTGCTGATGCTGGGGCCTGACAACGGGTTTTGGGCGCATTTCACCGCCTCTGTCGAATGGCAAGATGGCGCGCCAAACCCGATGGACCGTTGGTCGCGCCGCGTTATCGGCGGCATGGCTTGCGATTTGGGGGCTAAGGCGCTGTTCCCGTTTGGCGGGCCGCCTTACCATCCGTTTTACACATGGGCGCTGCGCACGGGCCGCGTTTGGGAAAGCCCGATCAAGCTGCTGGTGCATGATAGCCAAGGCTTGATGGTTAGCTTTCGCGGGGCCTTGGCGCTGAAAGCCCATATTGACCTGCCCGCGCCCAGCACCCGCCCCTGCGATACCTGCCCCGCCCCTTGCGCCACCACCTGCCCTGCCCTGTCCACAGCGGGTTATGATCTGCCCGCCTGCCATGCCATGCTGGATGCGGGGAAAGACTGCATGAGTTTGGGATGCGCCTCTCGTCGTGCTTGCCCAGCAGGGGCAGCTTATGCAAGACTGCCCGAACATTCCGCATATCATATGAGGCAGTTCCACCGATGAAACGCTTGATCCTGACACGGCACGCGAAATCTGCTTGGGACGATCCCACCATGGCCGACCATGACCGCCCCTTGAACGACCGCGGCAAGGCAGCCGCGGCAGATTTGGGGCAATGGCTGGCATCGCGCGATTATATCCCCGCCGAGGTGTTTTGTTCTGACGCGCTGCGCACCCGCAAAACATGGAGCGGGATCGCCCCCGCCCTGCCTGGCACCCCCGTGTTAGAGTTAAAGCCCGCCCTGTATCACGCAGGGCCAGATGTGATGCTGGCCGTTTTGAAACATGGCAAAGCTGATACGGTGATGATGATTGGCCATAACCCAGGCATTGCGGAATTTGCTGCGCGCTTGGTCACAGCGCCGCCGCTAAACCCCGAATTCCACCGCTATCCCACGGGGGCCACTTTGGTGATGGATTTCATCGCGGATGCTTGGGAAGACGTTGCTTTTGGCACAGGCGCGGTGGTGGATTTTGTCATCCCGCGCGAGATTGACGCGTAAAGAAAAACGGGGCCAGCCATTGGCCAGCCCCGCTGTGTTCCGCATTAAGCGGCGGTTTTCAGATCGCGGCTTTTCCACAATGAATAGACAATACCCGCACCCAAGATGGTAAAGGTGATGCCCAGCGACCACGCGGCAGGGAACTTTTCCCAGCCCATCAGATCTGCAACAAAAATCTTCGATCCAATGAAAATCAGCAGCACCGACAGCGCGTATTTCAGATAGTGGAAGCGGTGCAGAACCGCAGCCAATGCGAAATACAGTGCGCGCAGGCCCAAAATGGCGAAGATATTCGAGGTGTAGACGATATAGGGGTCAGTCGTAATCGCGAATACCGCTGGCACAGAATCTACCGCAAAGACCAGATCGGCAAATTCCACCAGCACCAGCGCCAAAAACAAAGGCGTCATGAACTGCACCATTTTGCCCGTTTTTGGATGCGGCTGTTTTACGAAAAACGCATTGCCATGCAGCTTATCGGTCACGTTAAAGCGCCGCTTCATAAACCGCAAAATTGGGTTGCTGTCCAAATTCATTTCTTTGTCTTTGATCAGCAGCATCTTCACGCCTGTGGCGATTAGGAAAACGGCAAAGATATACAGAACCCAGCTGTATTGCGATACAAGCGTAGCCCCAAGGCCAATCATGATGCCGCGCAGCACAATCACGCCCAAAATGCCCCAAAACAGCACGCGGTGCTGATAGATGCGCGGCACGGCGAAATAGGTGAAAATCAGCGCGATAACGAACACGTTATCCAGCGCCAAGGTTTTTTCTACAACAAAGGCGGTCATATATTCTGCCGCCGCCTGTTGACCTATTTGATACCAAACAAATCCGCCAAAGGCCACGCCAAGCCCGATATACAGCGCCGACAGCTTTAAGCTTTCAGCCACGCCAATTTCATGATCGGTTTTGTTCAGAACCCCAAGGTCAAGTGCCAGCAGCGCGATCACAATGCCAACAAAGGCAAACCACAGCCACAGCGGTTGCCCAAGAAAAAGTGAAAAAAGAAAGTCCAATTTTTGCCTCGTCTGTTGCAAACACATGGCGGGGCAAAGCATTTGGTTGGCCCCCGCCACAACGCTTGTTTCAATCCGACATCACGACACCGCGTCGCCAGAGGGGCCCGGAATGATGCCCGTAACATGGGGTCTAACAAGATATGTTCAAGGCTTTGTGAACAAAAAACGCCCCCGAAGGGGCGTTTTGTTGCAGTATTTGGGCGGCTTAGTGCCCCAAAATCTGGCTAAGGAACAGCTTGGTGCGGTCAGACTTTGGATAGGCGAAGAACTCTTTGGGTTCGTTCTGTTCCACAATCTGGCCCTGATCCATAAACACCACGCGGTTGGCAACCGCTTGGGCAAAGCCCATTTCATGCGTGACGCAGATCATCGTCATGCCATCTTCGGCAAGGCTGATCATGGTGTCCAGCACTTCTTTAATCATTTCAGGGTCAAGCGCGGAGGTCGGCTCGTCAAACAGCATGATGCGCGGTTTCATGCACAGGCTGCGCGCGATGGCCACGCGCTGCTGCTGCCCACCCGAAAGCTGGCCAGGATATTTCAGCGCCTGTTCGGGGATTTTCACCTTTTCCAGAAAATACATCGCGGTTTCTTCGGCCTCGCGCTTGGGCGTTTTGCGCACCCAAATCGGGGCCAGCGTTAGGTTTTCCAAAATGGTCAAATGCGGGAATAAGTTAAAGTGTTGAAACACCATCCCAACCTCGGAACGCACTTTGTCGATGTTTTTCAAATCCGATGTCAGCTCGGTTCCATCGACAATGATCTGCCCTGCCTGATGTTCCTCTAGGCGGTTGATGCAGCGGAT
>JAIXVS010000185.1 GCA_027482795.1 Rhodobacter sp. | reverse complement strand
TCACCTGATCGTCCAGCACAATGGCAAAAGGCTTGCCAATATTCTCGCCCGTATAATCGCCAAAGGCGCGCCCGCCACTGGGGTCAAAGCGGAAATTCACCGCAGGCTGGCCATTTTGGTCAAAGGCGGGCTGCGCATCGGTCAAATCTTCGCCGCCGACCACGGGGGTTTCTTCGATGATGTAATAGGTGCCATCGCCCTTGATGTCGGGCACCAATTTGTTGCGCGGGCCGGGATCGGCGCTGGCATTGCTGGTGATGCTGACCACGGGGTTAAAGGTAAGCTTGGCCGTGGTGCCAATAATGGCTTTTAGTTCCGCCGCGCTGCCCAAACCTGGCACTTGGATCAAGATGCGGTCATTGCCTTGGCGCTGGATCGTCGGCTCGCGCGTGCCAACCTCGTCGACACGGCGGCGGATAATCTCTAGGCTTTGCTGCAAGGTGCGCACATCGGTTGCGCTTTTCTCGGCCTCAGACAGTTGCACGACGATGACATTGCCTTCAGAGGTGATGTCGAGATCGCTTTGCCCCGCGCCCGTGAGCGTGGTGACGGCATTTTCCAGCCCGCGCACGGCGGTTAGGGCCGCTGTCATTCCTTCGGCGTTAGAAATTTCAACCCGCAGCACATCGGGCGTGCTGGCCACGCGCTTGATCGCGCCTGTTTGATCCCGCAAATCGCGCAGCACGTCGCGCACTTCGGGCCAAAGGCTGTCCATCCGCTGGGCATAGGCATCGGCAACCTGCACTTCGGCCAGCAAATGCGCGCCGCCGCGCAGATCAAGGCCAAGGTTCATCAGGCTGGATGGCAAAAAGCTGGGCCATGCCGCCAGCGCCGCAGGGTCTGCCGCGCCGCCTTCATCTGCAATCGCTTGCGCATCATTATGCGCCTCGACTTGGGCATAAAACAGATTGGGCATTGCCGCAGCAATGCCCCAAAGGGCAATAAGCACGATAATCGTGCGTTTCCACAGCGGCATGATCAACATAATAAGGCTCTTTACGCTTTTGCAGGTTCGGTTTTGTTCATCACCGAAACAACGGTGCTTTTCACGATTTTCACCGTCACGCCCGTGGCAATTTCCACCTCGATGGTGTTGTCATCGCCCACTTTGGTGACTTTGCCGATGATGCCGCCGCCTGTCAGCACTTGGTCACCGCGGCGCAGCGCGTCGATCATCGCCTTTAATTCTTTCATCTTTTTCTGCTGGGGGCGGATCAGCAAGAAATACATGATGGCGAAAATCAAGACCAGTGGCAAGAAAGAGGCAATGGCCGAGCCTTGGCCAGCGGCACCTGCGGTTTGGGCAAAAGCGGGGGTAATAAACATAACATATCCCTGTGGTTGCTGGGCCGCGCGCAACGGGCCGCCCAATGGTGTATATTTTGCTGCACCCTATAGGCGCAGGCCGCGATAGGCAAGGCAGGCCCGCCCACGCATTTGTGATATGGGGGCGCAAGGTGCGGCCCGCAAGGAAGGGGCCAAGCAAAACCGCCCCCGTTTAGACGGGGGCGGTTTTTTGAGTGATAGGACTGAATCGCCCGCGATTAGCCGATGATCAGCGAAACGAAGTTGTCTCCGTGGAAGTCATCTTGTTCCAATGTGTGGAAGCCGCGCAGCGCGATGCTGAAATCGGCCAGCCTGTCGCCATTGGTATCCACTTCTACAAGGGTCATGCCCGCCTGCATCAGCGTGCGCACTTCGGCATAGTTCTGGGCCACGCCCCCTTCGACATAATTGCTGCCTGTAAAGCCGACATTGTTGCCCAAGAAGATAAATTCATTGGCCGCATTCGTGCCCGCAGCGCCAGCGCGCGTGTTCGAATCAAAGTCAAGCCAGATTTGGTCACCATCAAAGCTGGAGAAATCATCGATCACATCGCGGGTGCCGCGCGTGACGCCGCTTTGCGCCGCTGCGGTGAAGACGAACACATCGGCCCCGTCATCCCCCAGCAGCAAATCACGCCCGCCGCCGCCCAAAATGCTGTCGTCGCCTTCGCCGCCAGACAGTGTTTCGGCAACAGCGCCGCCAAGGATCACATCGCTGCCATCAGAACCAACAACCTGCTGCACATTGCTGATGATGTCGGTGGCACTTATGCCAGCGGTGACGGTGTCGGCAAAGCTGTCAATCTCGTATATGATCCTGCCTGCGCCAAGATCGATGCGGTGGCCAAGCGGTACAACGTCTGATGGCGGATTGGGATTGGTCGTATCTTCGCCATCGTTCAGTGAAAACGCGATCAGGTTCAGGCCTGTGCCGCCGTCGAACACATCGACAGAACTGTCGAGATTGTCGACAATAAAGGCATCCGCACCTGCGCCCAAACGATACTCATCGCGGCCCGCATCATCAAGCACATATTCAGAATTTGCCCCGCCGCGCACGGTATCGTTGCCAGCACCCATCGAGATAAAGCCATAGATGTTGCCCTGCGCCGAGCCAACGGAATTGGTCAGAATGTCATCCCCACCACCCATTGCAACGGCTAAGGAAATCTCAAACCCGTTATTAAATTCTGCGGCAATATTCGTCACGCTGAAGCGATTGTCGGTGAAAATCGGGAATTCGCTGCCGATGATGCCCGAATTCATCAGCACATCGTTGCCGAGGCCCGTATCGACAGCGACAAGATCAGGGTCATCGTTGTAAATGCGGCCGTTGTTGATGATGGTATCTGCGCCGCCGCCCAAATCCACCCCGTAATCGATGGTGCCAGTGGACGTATTCGTCAATAAGTCATTACCCACCAAGCCGACCACACCAGCTACGTTTTCGCCTGCTGCTTGCAAGATATTGCTGCCAATGCTGCCTGCGTTGGTCAGCGCGTTGTTCCCATCAAACAGGAAAACCGACCCCGTAATTAGTCCCGATGCGGCAAGGGTGACGCTGTCGGCACCGGGGCCTGTGAACACATCGCCAAAAATACCGCCCGATACTGACAGTGTATCGTTACCATCGCCCAAATCTACGTTGCCGAAAATCTTGCCAGCTAGGGTAGCGGTATCATTCCCACGCCCAAGATCAACTGCATCAAGCGGCCCTAAGTTACCATTGCCAGCGCTAACAACGCCCGTGGCCGCGTTGGTAAACGTGTCATTGCCGTCACCCATGTCTGCCTTGCCATAAAGATGGCCCGCATTGATAAAGCCGTCAGCCCCATCGGCAGTGGCCACATCGCCAAAGATAATGCCTGCGGCTGCGTTCGTGACCACATCGCGCAGCAAGCTGCCGTCGATGGCGATTTGACGTTCTTCGATCTCGGTGGTGCTTGTCGCGACAAAGAATTGGCCGTCAGCAAACCCTAAGATTACCGTGTCGCCGTTGGGCGTTTCAAAGATTTCGGCAGTAGGATTGGCGTAGCGGAAAATGCTTTGCAACGTTATATAGAACGGCTCGTTTAGGTCGCCTTCTACGAATTGGATCGCAAGCTGGGCTGCTTCATCTGCGTAAGCAACGGGAAGCCCCTCGACAACTGTTGTCGAGGGGCCATTCGAGGCTATATATCCAATCAAGAAATCTGCGTCAAAAACGGGCTCCCAATCGGCAGGCGTTCCAGCCATCAGATCGCCATTTGCATTGTAATAGAATTCGATTTGGTCGCCCATTGTGGCAACTTGAACGGGCGGGTCCACTTCATAATAGGGAACGCCATCTTGATCGAATTCAACGGTATTGCCGCCGCTGTCGGTCAATGTGGGGAAGCCCTCGTCATTCCATTGCAGCACCGTATCAACGGTGACTGATTCGACCAAATAATCCTCACCGCCAACAATCACACCCGAGTTGGTGATTGTGGTGCCGATCAAGCGGGCATCGGTGATAAGAAAATCGGTCGCATCGGTAAAATCGCCATCGCGGTTGGCATCCAATCTAGCAGAGGCAGTGTCTTGCACATATTCGGTGTTGATTTGCGCCACGACCGTGCCGTAAATCTTGCCCGCATTGGTGACAGCGCTGCCCGCCCAATCGGAATAGACGGTGCCGTCAATCACGCCAGTGGCGCTGTTGGTCAGCGTTAGCCTGCCCGCAGATTGCACAGCAAATTCAAACAGTGATTCGTCAAAATCAAGCCCATCTTGGCCAAAGACCAAGCTTGTGTTGCCGCCTGCGATCAGGCCCGCATTGGTGACGATCAGATTGCTTTCACTGTTGTTTGAAATGCCAAAGTTGCTTCCAAAAATCTCGCCCGTGGCGGCGTTGGTGATGGTGATGCTTCTGGCCACGCCTGCGGAGGACAAATTCAGGTTAGAACTTTCAAGCCCATCCGTCGCAAGAATGATGCCAGAGGTGCCACCGCCGATCAAACCAGCATTGGTAACGTTCATAAACGTGTTGCTGTACACACCCGCCGCGTTCCCAAAAATAGACCCTTCGGTAACCACATTCAGGTTAGACACCACTGTTGCTGCCGCATTTCCCAAAACAACGCCAACACCGTTGTTGTAAATGGCACTATCGGCTTCATTGACATAGGTATTCAGCGCGTTGATCGTGCCATTAACGGTTAGCCCCCAGGACCCATTTCCGCGCACCGCAAAACCTGCAAGCAGGTCACCAGGCGTGGCGGGCGATACATTTTCGTTTGCAATATGCACCGCCGAATTCGCATTCAACGTGAAGGTATGGGCACCTGTTGTATAATTGACCGTGCCCAGCCCCGTCACGCCCGTCGGAAATGTGTTTGGAGAGGCACCTGGCAGGATTGAATCGGTGATGAAGAAGCGTGTGGTGCTGGACCCAACAGTAATGTTCGCCATTATATACTCCCGTGATTGAGCCGATTACGAATCGACGCGATTATGCTGCAACTCTTGGATGAATGACTTAACAGATGGCCATTGTTAATCAATCGTTAATGTTTTGATTTCTGGGCGGCGGGCTGGGCCTGGTTGGAAATAATCTTTTTTGCATATGTAAATCAATCACTTAAAATGCAGCTGTGCATCCCGATTTGGGCGGCCGTCTGTCACATGCACAGGGCAGCGTTTGTGGCCGATTTTGCCAGGCGCGGCGCGCTTTGGAATTGGTCCTGCGCGGGCCACAGATAAAACTACTTTGCCGTGCTGGGCGCATCTGGCGCCGCGCAGCAAGCCCTTTCGCGCGCGGGGCAAATGCAGTATCACACCGCAAAATCACAGGTGAGCCATGCACGATATCAAATACATCCGCGACCTTCCTGATGCCTTTGACGCAGCCTTGGCGCGGCGCGGGTTGCCTGCGCAGTCGGGCGATATTCTGGCGCTGGACAATGCACGGCGCGCGGCGATTTTGGCCGCCGAAACCGCGCAGGCCGCAGCCAATCTGGCGGCCAAAGACGTGGGCGCGGCAAAGGCGCGCGGCGACGACGCCGAATTTGACCGCCTGCGCGCCAGCGTCGCCCTCTCGAAGGCCGAGATTGCCGCAAAAACCGAAGAGGCCGCGCAAAAGGACGTTCAGTTGCGCGATATGCTGATGCGCATTCCCAACCTGCCGCTGGACGAGGTTCCCTTTGGCGCGGATGAGGGCGGCAATGTGGAAATTCGCACTTGGGGCACGTCCCGCACATTCGATTTTCGCCCGCTAGAGCATTTTGATATTCCCGCCGCCAAGGCAGGGCTAGATTTTGAATGCGCCGCCAAACTGTCGGGCACGCGGTTTGTGATTTTGCGCGGGGCGATTGCCCGCCTGCACCGCGCTTTGGGCCAATTTATGCTGGATTTGCATGTGAATCAGCATGGGTTGCAGGAAACTTGGACGCCTGTTCTGGTGAAGGAAGAGGCGATGTATGGCACCAACCAACTGCCCAAATTCGCCGAAGACAGCTATCAAACCACCAATGGCTGGTGGCTGATCCCCACATCGGAAGTGACCCTGACCAATACCGTGGCGAATGAGGTTTTGGAACCTTCCAAATTGCCACTGCGCCTGACCGCCCTGTCGCAATGTTTCCGTTCCGAAGCGGGCTCTGCGGGGCGCGATACCACGGGGATGCTGCGCCAACACCAATTCGAAAAGGTCGAAATGGTGACCATTTGCGCGCCAGATCAGGCGCTGGCCGAACATGACCGCATGACAGCCTGCGCGCAGGCCGTGCTGGAGGCGCTGGACATCCCATATCGTACAGTTGTTCTGTGCACGGGCGATATGGGATTTGGCGCGCAAAAAACCCATGATCTAGAGGCGTGGTTGCCAGGGCAGAACAAATACCGTGAAATCAGTTCGGTCTCCACCTGCGGAACCTTCCAAGCGCGGCGCATGAACGCGCGGGTGAAAACGGCATCAAAGCCCGAATTTGTGGCCACGTTGAACGGATCGGGCCTTGCCGTGGGCCGCTGCCTGATTGCGGTTTTGGAAAATGGGCAGCAGGCGGATGGGTCGGTTGATCTGCCCGCCGCATTGCACGCCTATTTGGGCGGGAAAACACGGCTGGCGGCGGATGGCGCGCTGATCTAAACGCCTACGGCCCGCGATATTGACCTGCCAATTAAAAACCCCCGCAATCCCAGATTGCGGGGGTTTTATCTTTGTAAGTTCAACCGCAGATCAGCCAATAATCGGAGGCGGTGTTACAAAATCATTGATGGTCAGTTGATGCTGCCCGCGAATTTCGATTGAGAAATCGGCCAGACCATCGCCATTGGTATCGCCGCGCAGAATGGTATTGCCCGCTTCGTAATGAAAGCGCAATTCGCCCGCGTTAAACCGTGCGGCAGTACCCTCACCCTCGCGGGTGAATCCGCCATATTGGATGCCCGTATAGTCAAACGACGTCTGCACTCCGGTTACCAAGGTATTGGCATCAAAATTCAGATGAATTCTGTCATCGGTTTGGATAAAGTCCATAATCACATCGCGGGTCGCGCGGGTGGTGCCGCTTTCGGCGGCGGCATTGAAGACAAACACATCATCGCCGCGGTCTGGAGGAGCAAAACCATTAGAAAAGGCATTGCCATATAGCACGTCTTTGCCAGCGCCGCCTATGATGCTGTCATTGCCAGCGCCGCCCGAAATGGTTTCTGCACGCAGGCTGCCAACGATGGTGTCATTATCCGCGCCGCCAATCACCTGTTCAAAGCCCACAATACTGTCGGTATTGGTCGACAGCGTTGCGACCCCCTCGATGATATTGTTTTGGCGCAACGTTCCCGTTGTCAGGTTCAGCAGCCATCCATCCCCATCATCGCCCAGTCTGATCAAATCATTGCCAAGCCCGCCATCGATGGTATCGTTAAACAGATCATCTTGGCCGACAAAGGCATAATCAGATCCTGCCCCCAGCGTATAGCGATCAAGCCCATCATCTTCTTGTACATATTCGGCGCGCGCGCCGCCTGTCATGGTGTCGTTGCCCGTGCCCATGGAAATAATGGCACCAATCCCGCCCGTGTTGGTGAGCATATCATTGCCAGCCCCCATCATCACCCCGGTTTGGAAGGAAAACGCATCGGGATTTGTGTAAAAGGTCTGGAACTGCCCAGGGGATAGACGATCAAACATGGGCGATGGCACGAATGACGCTGACACAATGCTGCCAGAATTGGTCAGCCGATCATCGCCCTCGCCCATATACACGGCGCTTCCAATTGCGCCCGTGTTGGTGATGGTGTCATTGCCGCCTTGCAGGTGAACCGCATCGCCGATGGTGCCCGAATTTGTCACCACATCGCGGGTGGCCGCACCGATCACCGCAAATTTCGTAGTCCCCCGAACGTCTGGCAGTGAAAGCCTGTCATCATCGCCTTGAATGATGCCAGAATTTGTCAGCGTCAGGCCCGTCAGGCTGGAAATAAGAACATCAACCCCCGTTGCGCCCGCCACTGTATCGTTGAAATCGCCATCGCGGTTGCCATCGATGCGGCCTGTTGCGGTATCAAAGGCGATCTTCACTTCGACCAAGCCATCAATATAGCCTGCATTGGTGATGGTGTTGCTGTGCCATCCGCTGGACAGATTTCCATAAACCACACCCGTAGCGGTATTGGTCATGGCCAATCTGCCTGCCGTATACACCGCGCCCGTGTAAAGGTTGATGTCGGTCACCAGTGGGTCATTCAGCGACGTACCACCGCCGCCGATCACACCCGAATTGTTCAGGGTCAGCGTGTTGAACCCGTGCGACAAAATACCCGAGCCTGCGTAGAGTGTAGTTCCAGCAACAGAAAAGGATGGGCCAGAAATAACACCCGTGACAGTGTTGGTGATGGTAACGGCAGCGGTCGATGCGCCGTTCGTCCAAGCATTCAGGTTCGTGCCGCCGCCCGTCCCCAGTTTGGTTGCAATATCAAAAATGGCGCCAGACCCAAAGTAAATGCCCGTCGATCCGCCAGAAATCAAACCATTGTTGGTGATTGTGCCGCGTGCGGTAGAGATCAGGCCATAGTCGCCGCCATAAAGCGTGCCTTCTACGCCAACGTTCACCGTGTTGGACGTAACGCCAAAGCCGTTAAACAGCCCCGCGCCTGCCGCCGCATCTGTGCTGCTGGGGGCCCCGCCATCACGCAAATCAACGCTGCCGTTGATATTCAGCGTCCAAACGGCATTATTGACGTTATTGCCTTGGGCAAAAATGCCCGCCGACAGTGTCATAAGCGAGGTATCTGTCACATGCAGCAAACCGCCTGCGGCAACTGTAACGGTATGGGCGCCAGTTGTCAGGGCTTCAGCCACCGTCGAGCCGAAGAACGTCGTGCGGTAGTCTTTATCTGCAATCGTAAAGTTTGTCATCAAGGATCCTAACTTTTTTGGGGTCAAGGCAATATGGTTTATAGAATGTATACTAATGCATATTGATTCGAGCAAACGAAGTATTAAGATTTGGTAAAGATGGATTGCGGCGGTGATTGCGCGGGGAAATGGTTTTAACTCAGCGCGTTAGGGCGCATTTCGCACTTACCGCCCGCTGGCCTGTGAAAAAATAATTTCGCATTTTTGCGCAGGGCAAAGATTTTGCACGGATGCGGGGGGCATTGGCGGCCCGCTTTGCGCGCGTTTGGGCCGCAAAACGGGGCCAGATGCCAATCGGGCCTTGATCGCTGGCAGGTTTTGGGGCGTATTGGGGTATGAACACAAAATACATCCCCCCCGCACTGACCTTGGCCATTGGGCTGGCCTTTGCCGCCGCCCCCGCCTTTGCGCCCGAATTTCGCGGCTATGCGGCGGGGCAGTTGCCTGTCGCAATCGAACGCCATGCGGTGCAACCAGCTGGATATGCCTTTTCGATTTGGGGGGTGATTTTTCTGTGGCTGCTGGCCAGCGCCGCCTTTGGGCTGTGGGCGCGCGCCGATCACCCCGCGTGGCGCATCACCCGCCCTGCCCTGATTGCGGCGATGGCCATGGGCAGCCTTTGGCTGTTTCTGGCGGCATCAACCCCGCTGCTGGCCACGGCGGTTATTTTGGTGATGGCGGTTTTTGCCATAACTGCTTTTCTGCGCGCCGATACGGGGGGTGATCGCTGGATCCTATCGGCCCCGCTTGGCATTTTTGCAGGCTGGGTCAGCGCGGCGTCGCTGGTGTCGGTCGGGATCATGCTGGGCGGCCTCTGCGCCATGTGCCCGGAGCGCCGCGCCGAGATCGTGTCGCTCGGCCTGCCCTCGCTGGCGGCGGCGACACTCGCCTGCTGCATGATGGG
>JAIXVS010000070.1 GCA_027482795.1 Rhodobacter sp. | reverse complement strand
GTGGCGGAATTGGTAGACGCGCAGCGTTGAGGTCGCTGTTCCTTAACCGGAGTGAAGGTTCGAGTCCTTTCATCCGCACCAATGATCAAACGGGCTGCACCCAAAAGGTGCGGCCCTTTTCTTTTGGCAACGCGCTTGGCCCAAACAGGGGGGGCTTCGCGCCCCCCACCTGCTTTGCAGGGCAAAGCAGGCCCCCCCGCGAGGTATTTGGGCCAAAATGAAAGGGGGCTTTAGGGCAGGATATGCAGCCAGACCCAGACCGAAACCAGCGCGCCCAGCGTGCCGATCAGCACGGCGGATGCGGCGACGCGGCGGCCTAGCCCGAACATATGGGCGAACATATAGGCGTTCACGCCAGGGGCCATGGCGGCGGTCAGCGTGGCCGAGCGTAGGGCGGCGGTATCAAGCGCGAATACCCCGCGCGCAAGGGCGTAGGTGATGGCGGGATGCAAGATCAGCGAGGCGGCAACCACCAGCGCGATCAGGCGCGCCTCGCCTTGGGGCGAAAAGCGCAGAAGCACGCCGCCAAGGCCGAATAGGGCGGCGGGAATGCCAGAGCGGGCCAGCATTTCTGTGGCGCTGTCCAAAACGTTTGGCATCGGCAGGTTCGAGAGGTTCAGCGCAAAGCCGCACAGAATGCCGATGACAAGCGGCTGGGTGAGGATGTTTTTCACCGCGTTTTGCGCCAGCATCCACCCCCCCTGCGACGGTGCGCCTTTGGCCTGTGCCAGCACCATGGCGACAATCCCGCAGGTATAAAGCAGCGGCGCGTGGATAGAGATGATGGCGAAATTGCCCGCCAGCGCATCGGCCCCATAGGCGCGTTCGGTGATGGGCACGCCCAGCAGAAGGGTGTTTGAGAAATAGGCCGCAAATCCAGCGGCGACGGATTCGGGTAAGCTGCGGCCAAAACCCCAGCGGGCGGCGGCGAAAATGGCGGCAAAGGATGCGAAGGCACCGATATAGAAAGAGGCCATAAGGCCGAAATTATAGGCCGCGCTTAGGTCTAGCGCTGCGATGGCGCGAAACAGCAGCACTGGCAGGGCAAAGCTTTGCGCATAGGTCATGATCCCGTCGACGGCAGCGGCATTCAGCGCGCCAAAGCGGGCGGCAAGGTATCCTGCCCCGATTAGCAAAAACACGGGCAGGATCACGTCCAGCAGCGCGGTCATTGTGGCATGTCTTGGTCGGGCAGGTCTAGCGTCAGGGCAAGCCCATCAAAGGCGGGGGTGATATGGGCGGGCAATTCGGCGGTGAGCGTATCGTAATCCATATCAAGGTGCATATTGGTCAGCACTGCGCGGAGGGGCGCGGCGCGGGCGATCCATTGCAGCGACAATTCCAGATGCGCGTGGCTGGGATGGGGCGTGCGGCGCAGCGCGTCCAGTATCCACAGATCAAGGCCGTTCAAATGCGGCCATGCGGCGGGGGGAATATCAAGCACATCGGGCAGATAGGCGGCATCAAAAATGCGAAAGCCCAGTGCATCGATGCTGCCGTGGTTTACCGTAAAGGGGGTAAACGGGATGGGGCCAGCGGGGCCATCCACTGCAAAAGGCCCGTCGATGGGCCGCAGATCCAAAATGGCGGGGTAGGGCGATCCTGCCTCTTGCTCGAACGCATAGGCAAAGCGTGCGCGCAGGTCGGCTGATGTCGGCGCATCGGCCCAAACGGGCAGGCGGCGGTGGATGTTGAACACCACTTGGCGCAGATCATCTAGGCCGTGGACATGATCGGCATGGGAATGGGTGTAGACCACGCCATCGAGTTGGCCGACCTGCGCAGACAAAAGTTGCTCGCGCATATCGGGCGAAGTGTCGATCAACACGCGGGTTGTGGCATCGCCGTTGATTCTCTCGACCAGCAGGCTGCACCTGCGGCGGCGGTTTTTGGGGTTGGCACCGTCGCAATCGCCCCAATCGCCCGTGCCATTTGGCGAAAGGCGCGGCACGCCCCCCGATGATCCGCAGCCAAGGATGGTTAGGCGCAACTGGGCGGTCATGTCAGCGCCGCCTTGGTGAACAGGCGGTTGAAATTGGCGGTGGTTTGGGCGGCAAATTCGGCCGGGGGCAGACCGAACACTTCGGCGCCTTTGGCGGCGGTAAAGGCGGTATAGGCAGGCTCGTTACGCCGCCCGCGATGGGGGGGCGGTGCCAGATAGGGGCTATCGGTTTCCAGAAGGATGCGTTCCACTGGCGCGGTTTTGAAAATCTCGCGCAGATCGCTGCTTTTGGGAAAGGCGGTTATGCCCGACATCGATAAGTAAAACCCCATGTCCAATGCTGCGGCGGCAAGTGCGGGGCCAGAGGAAAAGCAGTGCATGACGCAGGTATAGGGGGCACGTGCCAGACCTTCGGCCAAAATCTGCGCGACATCATCATCGGCATCGCGGGCGTGGATAATCAGCGGCAGGCCCGTTTCTTGGGCAGCCTGAATATGGATGCGCAGGGATGTTTTTTGCACATCGGCGCTGGCGGCGGAATAATGGTAATCAAGCCCCGTCTCGCCAATGCCGACCATTTTGGGGTGCTGGGCAAAGGCCACCAATTCGGCCAGCGTGGCAAGGGGTTCTTCGGCGGCAGACATCGGGTGCGTGCCTGCAGCGTAGAACACGGAAGGGTAGGTTTCGGCAATGGCGCGCACGGCGGGTTCATTGCGCAGGCGGGTGCAAATGGTGACCATGCGCGCCACGCCAGCATGGTGCGCGCGAGCGATCACCTGCGGCAATTCATCTGCGAAATCGGGAAAATCCAGATGGCAGTGGCTGTCGACCAGAATGGGTTTTGCGTCTGTCATATCTGCCTAGCTTGCGGCGCGGGGCATGGATTGCGCGCCAGACTCGATTGCCAGTAGCATATCCATCACCAGCGCGGCGGGGTCAAGGTTTACTGCCCGTCCGCGCCGCGCCTTATTGCCCAAGGCCTGCGCCAGTTCTGCCCAAGGGCGGGCATGGGCGGGGTTGGCCGCCAGCCGCCCAATCAGCGCGCCTTCGCCGCCTGCCGCATCGGGGGCCAGCCCGCCAAGGGCTGCGGCGCGGGCGGTGCGGGCCAGAAACAGGTCGATCAGTGCGATGATCAGGTCAAACTGCGCCTCGGCCCCTTTGCCAGATGCAGCCTCGGCCAAGGTTTGCATCCGCGTGCGGTCAAGGCGGGGCAGGCCGCCCAGCAGATCGATTAGGGATTGGTACAGGCGCAGACCGTCAAGGTTGGTCAGTTCAAACGCGCGGCCAACAGAGCCGCCTGCCAGTTCGGCAAGGGCGGTTCGATCTTCGGGCGCGACATTGCCGCCAGCGGCGGTAAGGGCATCGGACAGATCACCCGCATCCAGCGGACCAAGGCGCAACTCGCGGCAGCGCGAACGGATGGTGGGCAAAAGGCGCGCGGGTTGGTGAGTGATCAGCAGGAAGGTGACCTTTGGCGGCGGTTCTTCCAGCAGTTTCAAAAGCGCATTGGCAGCGGATGGGTTCATCTCGTCTAGGCTATCGACGATGGCCACGCGGCGGCCCCCATCGGCGGCGGATAGCGAGAAGAACGATTTCATGCGGCGCACTTCGTCGACGGTGATATCGGTCTTCAGGCGTTCGGTTTTCTCGTCATAGGGGCGGCGCAGCAGAAACAGGCGCGGTTCGGACAAGGCGGTCAGGCGGCGGGCAACGGGGTGGTCATCGTTGATGTCTAGGCTGGTGGGCGGCGCGGGCGCGAACATGCCTCCATCATCATCGGGCGTGGCCAAAAGGAACCGCGCGATTTTCCATGCAAGGGTTGCTTTGCCCACGCCGCGCGGGCCAGAAATCATCCACGCATGGTGTAGGCGGGCGCTGTTGAAAGCATCGAGAAAGGCCGATTGCGCGGCGGTCTGGCCAATCAGATGCGCCTCGCGCGGGTGGGGGGCACCTTGGGTTTGGTCGGGTTGGGGGGGCACCTCGCTCATCGCGCGGCTATGCGGGCAGCGGCCACATCCCAAACATCGCGGGCAACTACGGCCTGATCGCGCGCGCCGTCTATCACGGCAAAGCGTGCGGGGTTGGCGGCGGCGAGGGCTAAGAACCCGTCCCGCGCGGCCTGTTGCACGGCAAGGCCCATGCCTTCGAACCGCATATCGCTGCCTGCGCGGGCGGTGGCGCGGGCAAGGCCTGCTTCGGCTGGCAGGTCTATCAGAACGGTCAAGTCGGGTTCAATCCCGATCATCAGGGTGTGCAGCGCGTCTACGCTGGCGCGCAGATCGCCGCGCGTCAGGCCCTGATAAATGCGTGTGCTGTCGGCGAAACGGTCACAGATGACCACCTCGCCTGCCGCAAGCCTTGGCCGTATGGTTTTTTCCAAATGGTCGCGCCGCGCGGCTGTGAACAGCAAAAGTTCGGTTTCGGGCGACCAGCGGTCTGCCGCGCCGTTCAGCACTAGCGCGCGAATATCTTCCGCCCCCGCGCTGCCCCCCGGCTCGCGCGTCAGGTGTGCAGCCGTGCCGTTTGCGGTTAGCGTTTCAAATAGCAGCCGCGCTTGGGTGGATTTGCCCGACCCATCGATCCCTTCAAAGCTGATGAACACACCCGCCACGCCGCGACTAGGTGGCCGCAGGGTCTGCGCCGAACAGGCGCTGATACAGATGCACCGCCGCAGCCTTGACGCGGCCAAAAATGCCCGCCTGCGGCACATCGGCGGCGGCGACCAAAGGCACTACGCGGTCAGGCAGGCCCGTGGCGCGAATGGTCAGCGTGGCCAGTTCTTGCCCCGCCACAATCGGCGCGGGGATGGGGCCGTTAAAGGTGATCTCGCCCTTTAGCCCATCGCGGTCAAGCGCGGGCACAAGGGCTGCCAGATCGGCGGCTGTGGTCAGGCCAACGGTTTCTGCCGCGCCCAAAAACACAGGCGCCTCGCCCAGCACATCACCCGCCTTCGAGACAGTTCTTAGCGCGAAATTGCGAAAGGCCCAAGACGAAATACGTTCTGCCTCCACCGCGCGGGCCGCGTCCGATTCTGTGCCCGAAAAGGCAAACACAATGCGGCGGCCATTTTGCAAAACCGATCCTGCCAGACCATAGCCCGCCTCTTGGGTATGGCCAGTTTTCAGCCCATCCGCGCCGATGCCCAGTTTCAGCAGTGGGTTGCGGTTGGATGCGTTGGCTGGCGCGCGGTCTTTGTAGTTATAGCTGGTTTCGGCGAAAATCGGGTAATATTCGGGGAAATCTTCAATCAAGCGCAGGCTAAGAAGGCCAAGGTCTTTCATACTCATACGGTGGCGCGGGTCGGGCCAGCCGCTGGAATTGGCAAAGACGGAATGTTCGAGCCCAATGGCGCGGCCGCGTTCGGTCATTTTCACAGAAAACGCGGCTTCGCTGCCCGCCAGCCCTTCGGCCACCACAACGCAGGCGTCATTGCCAGAATTGACGATCATGCCCTTAATCAAATCTTGCACCGTGGGGCGATCGCCTTCTTGCAGATACATGGTTGATCCGCCCGCCGCCGTTAAAGCCACCGCATTGGCGGATACGGAAAATTCCGTATCCATTGTGACGCGGCCATCTTTCAGCGCTTCGAACAGCATGAAAATCGTCATCAGTTTGGACATAGAGGCAGGCGGCACGGGGGCCTCGCCGTTTTTGTCCATCAGCACGGTATGGGTGGTGGCGTCATAAACCCATGCTTCGCGCGCCGATGTTTCAAACCCTTGCGCTGCCGCCACATGGGGCAGGGCGAGGGTTGCCAGAAAGCCAAGCGTCGATAAGATGCGGCGCAGCATGGTGGGTTAGCCTTTCACAACATATGCATCATTGAAACCAGCGGCTTTGACTTTGGCCAAAACGCTGCCATCGCCGCGCGCGCCCACGCTCCAATAGGTTTTGCCATTCGACGTATCGGTGCGCATCGTGGCTGCGACACCTGCCGCGTTCAAGGTGGCAACGGCGCGTTTGGCATTGGCCTCGACCGAGAAGATACCGATCTGGATATAGGGGCCAGTGGCGGCGTTGATCACAGGGGCGGCGGGGGCAGAGGGCGCTGCGGGGGCAAGGGCAGCGGCAGTTGCCGCCGCGATATCTGCCGCAGGGGCTGGGGCCAATGCGGTGGTGGCGACGGTGCCCGTGGGTTGGGGGGCCAAAGGTTGCTGGGCCAAGGGTTGGGGGGCAGGGGCATTGGCCGCCCCTGCGAGCGTTTCGGGCTGCACTGTTTCGGCGGCATCCAGAATGGGCGCGCTGGCGCTGACTTCGGCAGGGGCCTCTTCACGGCGCAGGGCGGTAACGCTGATTTGGGCAGGCTGGCCCGCCAGCATTCCCAAGGCCGCCGCCGCGTCTGAACTGATCTGCAAGCTGGGGCCAGGGTTATCGCGTTCGCGTTTGAAAAGCGCGCCGATCACAAATTTGCCATTGGCAGGGTTGCGCATAATCACGCGTTCAGGATCAACCGCATCAGGCGATGCCACCCAAACCCCGCCAAGGCTGGGGCGGCCATCCCACAGCGCGCTATCGGAGGCTTGGAACACATCGGGGGCCTCGACATCGCGGTCAATCAGTTTGACCGATTTGGCCGTGGCAACCGATGTATCTGATGGCGAATCTGCATTGCGCTGAAATGGGTTCTGGCCAGGTTGGCAGGCCGCCACAAGCCCCAGCGCCAACACCCCCCAAATGCGACCTGCTTTTGCGTATCTCATGCTCTGCTCCTGCTTGCGCGGTTATCGTGCCGCGCTTTTGTTTTTGGTTTGGGTCTGCGCCCAACATTTGCGCGGATGCCGCGGGCCAAATGGGCACGCCTTCCGCTTTTGATGCCTTATACAGGGAAAACACGCCCCTGCAAAGCCCCGCCCAGTTGCAGGGGAGTGGCGCGGGCAAGATCGGCAAAGTCCTGCCCGCGCTTGGCTGTGCTGGGTCTATTTCAACCCCAAATGGGCCTTTGTGGCTGTGATCACTTGCGCGTGAATCGCAGCGCGGTCTGCGCCGATGGGGTCTGTGCAAACGGGGTCGTCGTTTTCAGATTTCAGGATTGCCGCGCCATTTTCGGTGCACAGCGGCAGCATTGAAAAGTGTGCAGCGGGCGCAATTTCCAAAAGATGCGCAGCAGGGACAAGCGCGGCAAAGCCGCTGCCTGTGGCCGATAGATCGGTGCTGTCCAACCGATCCGCGCCGCGCCCCAATTGGATCAGCAGCGTATCCGCGTTCAGGCTTTGCGTATCGGCAGGGGTCAGCCCATATGTCAGGCCAGGATCAATCGCCACAACCTTTGTGATGCGCGCATCGTGATAATCGCCATCCCACTGGCCTGCATCCAGTGCGGCCATATCACCCCCTTGGCGCGCAATATCGCGGCAATGGCCGCTGGGCTTGGATGTGCAATGCGCGATATAGCCCGCGAGGTTTCCGCGCACCCCCGCCAAGGACAGCGCCGTCCACCCGCCATAGGAAAACCCAACCGCCGATATGCGCGCGGTATCAACCAGCGGGCCAAGGGCTGGGTCTGCCAGAACATAATCCAAAGCCGCCTTTAGATCTTGCGGCCTTGTCCAATGGGCCAAACCTGCCTGCATATCAAAATCAAACACGGTGCTGTTGGGATGATTGACGGCCACCACAACCGCCCCTGCCTTGGCCAGTTCCGAGGCAAGCCACGCAAGTGATCGGTAATGCCCGCCAAGCCCGTGCGACATCAGCACAACAGGATAGCGCCCTGCGATAGGTGGCGCATCTTCGGCAGCCTGAACGGGCTGCCAAACGGCATTGCCCGCAAACGCGTCTGTCTGGGCCCCCGCATCTGCGGGGTACCAAACGATATAGTCCATTTTGCTGCCCCCGTGATGGGCGGTGCGCAATGTGCCTTCGGTCAGGCCCGCCGTTTGGGCAGCCAAACCAAAAGGCGCGGTCAGGGCGGCCCCCAAGACAAGGGGCAATAAAGGGGGCAATAAAGAGAGACGTTTCATGTAAGTTTCCTTTGTGTGTGTTGCGATGGGGCCCAGATGCCAGCCTTTGCAAACCCCCGCGCCCTAAGATCGGTTTTGGGATGTGCAAAACGCGTTTTAGGACGCGGGCGGGCAGGTGCGCCGATTGCGCCACGCTTGATTGGCCTTGCGGCTTTGCGTATCACCTTAGGGATGATCGTTTTGCCTCTTCCTATCCTATTGGCCATGATCCTTGGCTTTTTGGCGCTGCGTATGGCCCTTGGCCAGCGGCCAGTGCCGCTGCTTGCGGGGCTGCTTGCGCTGCTTGCGGTGCAGGCGCTGATCAATGCTTTGGCGCTGCATTACGGGGTGGGTGCAGCGCGGTTTATGCAGCCCATCACGGCGATGTGCGTGCCCGCGCTGGCATGGCTGGCATGGCGCGCGGATGCTTTGGGCCATAGGCTGGGCTGGCGCGATTTGGCCCATGGGATTGGCCCCGTTATCGTAGCCGCGCTGCGATTTGAAAACTCACTGGCGTTAGAGATGCTGGTTCCCTTGGCCTATGTTGGCTATGCGGGGGCACTGGCCCTGTCGTTGCAGCGCACTGGCCCCGATTTGCCGCGCGCCAAAATGGGCCAAGGCGATGGCTCGCATCTGATCTGGGCGGGAATCGCGGGCGCGCTGGCCCTGTCGGCCCTAAGCGATGTGGCGATTGCCGTTTTCGTGGCGCTGGGCCAAGTGGCCGCCGTGCCGCGCCTTGTGGATATTGCCACCACGTCGGGGCTACTGGGCATGGGCGTGCTGGCGGTACTTGCGCAGCGCATGACGGGCCAAGCGGGCGAGGACGCCGCCGATATGCCCCTTGCGCCCAGCGAAGATGACCATGCCCTGTTTGCGCGGCTGGAAGATTTGATGTCCGAGCGCCGCCTGTGGCGCGACCCCGATGTCACCTTGTCGATGCTGGCGCGCCGGCTGCATGTACCTGCCAAGACATTGTCAAATGCGGTGAACCGCGTTTCGGGGCAAAACATCTCGCGCTATGTGAACGGCCACCGCATTGCAGCGGCCAGCGCCAGCTTGCAGCGGGGGGCTTCGGTAACCGAAGCAATGCTGGACGCAGGGTTCTTGACCAAGTCCAACTTCAACCGCGAATTCCGCCGCATCACGGGAAAAACCCCCAGCGATGTGGGCAGCGCACCAATTGCAAAAGGCTAACCCTGCCCGCGTGATAGC
>JAIXVS010000166.1 GCA_027482795.1 Rhodobacter sp. | reverse complement strand
CGGCAATGCCCCCACCGCGCTGTTTCATCTGCTGAACATGCTAGAAGACCCCACCTGCCCGCGCCCTGCTGCCATTATCGGCTGCCCCGTGGGCTTTATCGGCGCGGCTGAAAGCAAAGACGCGCTGATGGCCGCCCCGCCCTGCCCCGCCATGGTGGTGCGCGGGCGCTTAGGCGGCAGTGCAATCGCCGTGGCCGCGCTAAACGCGCTGGCCTCCCGAAAGGAATAGCGCATGGGCCGTATCATCTGCGCGGGCCTTGGGCCGGGTGACCCCGATCTGATGTCGGTCAAATCTGACCGCGCCGTGCGCAGCGCGCGCCATATCGCCTATTTCCGCAAACTGGGCCGCGCAGGCCAAGCGCGGCGCATCGTGAACGGAATGCTGCGCGACGATGCCTTGGAATATCCGATGGAATACCCCGTCACCACGGAAATGCATTTCGACAGCCCCGAATACATCGCCGCCCTGTCAGGCTTTTATGATGATTGGGCAGATAGGCTGGCGCAAATGGCCCGCGATTTTGCAGATGACATCGTGGTTCTGTGCGAAGGCGATCCGTTCTTTTACGGCAGCTTCATGCACCTTTATACCCGCCTGCAAGGCCGCGCGCAGGTCGAGGTCATTGCAGGCATCACAGGCATGGCGGGCTGCTGGCACGCCACGGGTGTTCCCATGACATGGGGCGATGATGTGCTGACCGTGCTGATGGGCACCCTGCCAACGGAAGATCTGGTTGCCCACATGCGCGCCGCTGATGCGCTGGCAATTATGAAAACAGGCCGCAACCTGCCCCGCGTGCGCCACGCACTTGCGCAAGCAGGGCGCTTGGATGACGCATGGCTGATTGAACGCGGTTCTATGCCCGATCAGCGCGTTGCCAAACTGTCCGAAGTCGACGCCGCCGACTGCCCGTATTTCGCCATCGTTCTGGTGCATGGCCATGGCCGCCGTCCCGAAGCAGGGGGCGTGGAATGACTGCGGGCTGGGTCGTAGTTGCAGGCCTTGGGCCAGGTGCTGATACCATGGTCACGCCCGAAGTCAGCGCGGCCATCGCACAGGCCACCGACATCGTCGGCTATATTCCCTATGTCGCTCGCATCGCCCCGCGCGAGGGGTTAACTCTGCACGCATCCGACAACCGCGTCGAACTTGACCGCGCCGCCCATGCCCTGCACATGGCCGCTTCGGGCGCGCGTGTGGTCATCGTCTCCTCTGGCGATCCGGGGGTTTTCGCCATGGCCTCCGCCCTGTTCGAAGCGCTGGAAGCAGCCCCGCAATATCTAAACACCGACATTCGCATCCTGCCCGGAATCACGGCGATGCTGGCCGCCGCCGCCGCCGCTGGCGCGCCTTTGGGCCACGATTTTGCCTGCATCAACCTGTCAGATAACCTGAAACCCTTTGATCTGCTTGCCCGCCGCATTCGCCTATGCGCGCAGGCCGATTTGGCGATGGCCTATTACAACCCACGCTCGGCCAGCCGCCCCGATACGTTCGGCAAAGTCTTGGACATTCTGCGCACCGAATGCGCGCCGCATACCCTGATTACTTTTGCCCGCGCGGTATCCACCCCCGATCAACGGATTGAAACTGTCACCTTAGACATGGCGCGCGATGATATGGCCGATATGCGCACCGTGGTTCTGGTCGGCAATTCCGCCACGCGCAAACTGGGCCGCTTTGTCTATACCCCGCGCAAGGCGTTATGATGGGCCAGCCAATCCATCATCGCGGGAATAGTTTGGGCGGTGTCGCGCTCCGGCGCGTCTGGCCGCGCGATCATCACAACAGGCAGGCCCAAGGCGCGGGCAGCCTCCAGCTTGGCCGATGCTCCCTGCCCGCCCGCATTTTTGGCAATGATCTGGGTGATGCCATGTTCCTGCATCAGCGCCATATCGCCCGCCACATCAAACGGCCCTTTGGCAATGACAACGCTGCAATTGGGCAGGGGCGGTGCGGCTGGCGCGTCCACCAAACGCAGCAAGAAATGATGCTGGGTCAGCGCGGCAAAGGGCGCAAGGTTTTGCTTGCCAATGGCCAAGAATACCCGCGCGGGATCGCTGGGCAGGGCTGCAACAGCGCCCGCAATGTCGCCCACATGGTGCCAGTCATCCCCTGCCCCCGCCGCCCAAGCCGCGCGCTGCAACGACAGCAGGGGCAGCCCCAGCGCCCCGCAAGCCGCATGGGCATTGCGGCTCATTTGCGCAGCAAAGGGGTGGGTTGCGTCGATAACGTGGGAAATCCCCTCGCGGCGCAGATACTCCACCAGCCCCGCCACACCGCCAAACCCACCCACGCGCATGGGCAGTGGCTGCTGCGCGGGCGCATCGGTGCGCCCCGCATAGGAAAACACCGCATCCCCCCCCGCATCGGCCAAGGCGCGGGCAGCAAGGCTGGCTTCTGTTGTGCCCCCCAAAAGCAGGATGCGCGGCATGAATAATCCTTGGCTGACCATCATCGGTATTGGCGAAGATGGCGGCAAAGCCTTGCCAGATGCAAGCCGCAACGCGCTGCAAAATGCCGAATTCGTCTTCGGCGGCGCGCGGCATTTGGAACTTGTGGCGGGCATGACGGGGGCGGCGCAATTGCACCCTTGGCCGATCCCGTTCAATACCGCGCCCCTGATCGCCCATGCAGGGCGGCGCGTGGTGGCAGTTGCCTCGGGCGACCCATTCTGGTTTGGCGCGGGGGCGGTTTTGGCGGCAAACCTGCCGCGCGGCGCGTGGGTGTCGCACCCCGCACCGTCCAGCTTTGCCCTTGCCGCAAACCGCCTTGGCTGGCCGCTAGAGGCTACATCCTGCCACGGCCTACACGCCGCCCCCTTCGCCCGCATCCGCCCCGATTTGCACAACGGCGCGTACCTGCTGGTCACCCTGCGCGACGGGGCTGCGGCGCAAGGCTTGGCTGAATATCTGGCCCAAATCGGCTTTGGCAAAAGCGATATATGGCTGCTGTCCCGCCTTGGCGGGGCGAATGAGATCATCAGCCAAACCCGCGCCGACCGCTTTGATCTGCCCGCGCCCGCCGCGCCCGTCATGGCTGCCATTCACGCGCAAGGTATCGGCCTACCGCGCGGATTTGGACTGCCCGACGATCTGTTTCAATCCGACGGGCAAATCACCAAATCCCCCATCCGCGCGCTGTCGCTGGCCGCCCTTGCCCCCCGCACGGACCAAATGCTGTGGGATATCGGCGGCGGGTCAGGCTCGATTTCCGTCGAATGGTGCCTTGCAGGGGGGCTTTCGCACTGCATCGAACCCCGCGCAGATCGCGCCGCAAACATCGCCGCAAATGGCGCAAGCTTTGGTGTCGATCACCGCCTGCATGTGGTAACGGGCGCAGCCCCCGACGCACTCGCAGGCCTGCCCGCGCCCGATGCCGTGTTTATCGGCGGTGGCGGATCAGCCGCCCTTCTTGCCGCGCTGTGGCCCTTGCTGCCCCAAGGCTGCCGCGTGGTCGCTAATGCCGTCACGCTGGAATCCGAATCCCTGCTAACAGCCGCTTGCGCAGAATATGGCGGCGGCCTGATGCGCGTCGAAATAGCCCATGCCGCCCCTTTGGGGCGGATGACGGGCTGGCAACCTGCGCGGCCCATCGTGCAATGGAGCGTGCAAAAATGATCGTCGCAGGCATCGGATTTAACACCAGCGCCACGCCCAAATCGCTGGCACGCGCGCTGCAAGGTGCCATGGACGCCGCGCGCATCGCGCGGGTAGACGCCCTAGCCAGCGCGCGTGCCAAGTCCGAAGACACCACTCTCACCAGCTTTGCCGCCGACTTTGGCCTGCCCCTGCTGGCAGTAGATGTCGCAGGCATCATAACCCCCAGCCAATCGCCGCGCGTGCTGGCCATGTTTGGCACAGGATCATTGGCCGAGGCGGCAGCGCTGGCCGCCGCTGGCCCAAATGCGCGGCTGATTGCGCGCATAACCACCTCGCCTTGCGGGCGCGCCACCTGCGCCATCGCCGTATCACAGGATCACCCATGACCGTGCATTTCATTGGCGCTGGCCCCGGCGCACCCGATCTGATCACCCTGCGCGGGCAGGGCCTTATCGCCGCCTGCCCTGTCTGCCTTTATGCGGGGTCTTTGGTGCCCGCCGCGCTGCTGGATCATTGCCCGCCGAATGCGCGCATCATCAACACCGCGCCCATGTCGCTGGATGCGATTATGGACGAGATTTCCGCCGCCCATGCCGCTGGCCATGATATAGCCCGCCTCCATTCGGGTGATGTTTCGATCTGGTCGGCCATGGGTGAACAGTTGCGCCGCCTGCGCGCGCTGAACATTCCCTATGATGTCACCCCAGGCGTGCCATCCTTTGCCGCCGCCGCCGCTGCGTTGCAGGTGGAACTGACCCTACCCGCCCTTGCGCAATCGGTGGTGCTCACGCGCACATCGGGCCGCGCCAGCGCCATGCCGCCGCGCGAAAATCTGGCCGCCTTTGCCGCCACGGGCGCGACGCTGGCGATCCATCTGTCGATCCACACGCTCGATACTGTGCTGGCCGATCTCATCCCACATTACGGGCCAGATTGCCCCGTGGCCGTGGTTTGGCGCGCAAGCTGGCCCGATCAGCGCATCATCCGCGCCACATTAGGCACCCTTTCGCAAGGCTTAGGCGCAGAACTAGAACGCACCGCGCTCATCCTTGTTGGCCCCGCGCTGGGCGAAGAGGGGTTTGAGGAAAGCAGCCTGTACGCCGAAGGTTACGACCGCCGCTATCGCCCTATCGGCACCGCGCCCCGCTTTCCGGACACGTCGACATGATCCCAAAGGGCATCCTCATCGCCGCCCCCGCCTCTGGCACGGGCAAAACCACCCTCACGCTGGGGCTGATTGCAGCCCTGCGCGCGCGCGGGCTGGCGGTGCAGCCGTTCAAAAGCGGGCCAGATTACATCGACCCCGCCTTTCACACCGCCGCCGCTGGGCGCGCGTCGGTGAATTTGGACGGCTGGGCTATGCCCGCGCCAATGCTGCAAGGCTTGGCGCAAGACGCACTTGGCGCTGATGTTATCGTGGCCGAAGGCTCGATGGGCCTGTTTGATGGCGTGGCCCAAGCGGGGGCCTTTGGCACAGGGGCCAGCGCCGATATTGCAGCCCTGATGGGCTGGCCAGTGGTTCTGGTGCTGGATGTGGGCGGCCAAGCGCAATCTGCCGCGGCCACGGCACTGGGCTTTGCCGCGATGCGCGCCGATGTCAAAATCGCAGGCGTCGTGCTGAACAAAGTTGCCAGTGCGCGGCACGAATCGCTGGTGCGCGCTGGCATGGCGCAGGCAGGCGTCACCGTGTTTGGCGCACTGCCCAAAAACCCCGCCATCGCCCTGCCCGAACGCCACCTTGGCCTAGTGCAGGCGCAGGAACACGGCGATTTGGCCGCATTTTTGGCCACAGCAGGCGCATTCATAGCCCAAAATGTCGACCTAGACGCGCTGATCGCCGCCGCATCGGGCGCGGGCGCAAATGTGCCCGCCATGCCCATTCGCCCGCCCGCAGATCGCATTGCCCTTGCACGCGATGCCGCCTTTTCCTTTACCTATCCGCATCTACTGGATGGCTGGCGGCGCGCTGGGGCCACCATCCTGCCCTTCTCGCCGCTGATGGACGAAAAACCCGACCCTTCGGCTGGTATCGTCTGGCTTTCGGGCGGCTATCCCGAACTGCACGCAGGCAGGCTGGCCGCCGCGCAAAACTTTCGCGCGGGGATGCGCAACTTTGCCACCACCAAACCCGTGCATGGCGAATG
>JAIXVS010000051.1 GCA_027482795.1 Rhodobacter sp. | reverse complement strand
TGGGCGACACCGTTTTGGCCGCCCTTGCCGCCCTTGCACTTTTGGAACATCTTTTCATGGTCTTGCCTTTGCCCGACGCAAAGCTTTGGGCGCGGATGCTGCCAAAGGCAAAACCATCGATAAAGACACTAAAGGAATAATCCATGAACTTTGACGCCCTGTTCACCGTCCAACTTGACGCCCTAAAAGCCGAAGGCAATTACCGCACCTATGCGGAATTGGAACGCAAGCGCGGGGAGTTTCCTCGGGCGGCATCGCATAAGGATGGCGAGGTGAGCGACATCACCGTGTGGTGCAGCAACGATTACTTGGGCATGGGCCAGCACCCCGATGTGGTGGCCGCGATGGTCGATTGTGTGCAGGCCTGCGGTACGGGCGCGGGGGGCACGCGCAACATCTCGGGCAACACACACCACCATCTGATGCTGGAACGCGAGCTGGCCGATCTGCACGGTAAAGAAGGCGCGCTTTTGTTCACCAGCGGATATGTGTCGAACTGGGCGGCGCTGTCGACGCTGGGCGCGCGCATCCCCAATGCGGTGATCTTGTCGGACGCGGGCAACCACGCCTCCATGATCGAAGGCGTGCGCCATAGCCGCGCCGACAAAGTCATTTGGAAGCACAACGATTGGCGCGATTTGGATCGTAAACTCGCCGCCGTGGGCGACCGCCCCAAGATCGTCGCCTTTGAATCGGTCTATTCGATGGACGGCGACATCGCGCCTATCCGCGAAATCGTCCAAGTCGCCCGCGCGCATGGCGCGATGACCTATATCGACGAGGTGCATGCCGTGGGCATGTATGGCCCGCGCGGCGGCGGCGTGTCCGAACGCGAAGGGCTGGCCGACCAAATCGACCTGATCGAGGGTACTTTGGGCAAGGCCTACGGCGTTGTTGGCGGCTATATCACGGGCAGCGCCCCGCTGTGCGATTTCATCCGCAGTTTTGCCAGCGGGTTCATCTTTACCACCGCCCTGCCCCCTGCGGTGGCCGCCGCCGCTACGGCCTCGATCCGCCATCTGAAACAGTCCGATGTCGAACGCCAGCGCCAGCAACAGCAAGTCGCCAAACTGCGCGCGCGGCTCGACCGCCTTGGCATTCCGCATATGAAAAACGACAGCCATATCGTGCCCGTGATGATCGGCGATCCCGTCAAATGCCGTATGATTTCGGATATTTTGATGCGCGAATGGGGCATTTACGTGCAGCCCATCAACTATCCCACCGTGGCCAAGGGCACCGAACGCCTGCGCATCACGCCGTCCCCCTATCACACCGATGCAGATATCGACCATCTGGCAACAGCGCTGCAATCGCTTTGGTCGCGCTGCGCAATTTCTCATGCGGTGGCGTAAAATGTGACTTGACGAAATGGGGGTTTGCCACACATGCCACAAGACGTGGCGACAATTCGCCGCATATGGGAGAGTCACATGAAAACCAACTTACTGACCATCGCAGCCGCTGCGCTGCTGCTGGCTGCCCCTGCCCATGCGGCAGGCGATGCTGCCAAGGGCGAAGCGACGTTCAAACAGTGCCAAGCTTGCCACGCTGTCATTGATGACACGGGCGCAGTTCTGGCGGGCAAGGGCAAAACGGGCCCGAACCTGTACGGCGTGTTTGGCCGCCAAGCGGGCACCTATCCTGATTTCAAATATGGCGAGTCGATCATTGCAGGCGGCGCTGCTGGCGTGATCTGGAACGAGGTCGAATTTGTCGCCTATGTTCAAGATCCAAACAAGTATTGGCAGGAAAAGCTGGGCGATAAGAAAGCCAAGTCCAAAATGATGTTCAAAGTGAAAAACGCTGAAGCCGCCGCTGACCTTTATGCGTATCTGTCGCAGTTCAGCCCTGCGCCTGCGCAGTAACCGCACCTTAGATGTACCAAAGGCCCCGCGTTGCGGGGCCTTTTTCATTCCAAGCAGGACTGTTTACGCGCGCAGCGCCTGCGCCTGCGGCATCAACGCGCGCACTGTGGCGGCAATATCCGCTGCCGTTAGCCCCGCATCGCGGTACATCGCTTCGGGGGATGCTTGGTCGATGAATCTGTCGGGCAGCGTCATGCAGCGGATTTTCAGCCCGTGATCTAGGCCCCCGCTGGCGGCAAGGGTTTGCAACACCTGCGCGCCAAACCCGCCTGCTGCGCCCTGTTCGACAGTGATTAGGCCAGAATGGTGGCGGGCAAGTTGGGCAATCAAATCCACATCCAAAGGCTTGGCAAAGCGGGCATCGGCGATGGTCACAGAAATACCCGCAGCGGCCAAGCTTTCGGCGGCCAGCAGGCATTCGTTCAAATGCGCGCCAAAGCACAAGATTGCCACATCGTTACCGCCCCGCACCACGCGCCCGCGACCAATCTCTAGCGGCGCGCCAATTTCGGGCATTACCGCGCCCACGCCTTCGCCGCGTGGGTACCGAAACGCAATCGGCCCTGCGTCGTATTCGGCGGCGGTGGCGACCATATGCACCAGTTCTGCCTCGTCGCTGGGGGCCATGACGACCATATTCGGCAGTGCCGACAGATAGCCCACATCAAAGGCGCCTGCGTGGGTGGCCCCATCGGCCCCCACCAACCCTGCCCGATCAATCGCAAAACGCACAGGCAGGCATTGCAGGGCCACGTCATGAACGATCTGGTCATAGCCGCGTTGCAGAAAGGTGGAATAAATCGCCACAAAGGGTTTCAGCCCCCCTGCCGCCATGCCTGCGGCAAAGGTCACCGCGTGCTGTTCGGCGATGCCCACATCAAACACGCGGGCGGGAAAGCGGCGGGCCAAAATATCCAGCCCCGTGCCCGATGGCATGGCAGCGGTGATGCCAACAATGCGCCCATCGCGGGCGGCCTGATCTGTCAGCGCCTGCCCGAACACCGATGTATAGGCGGGGGCGTTTGATTTGGCTTTGGCCTGCGTGCCAGAGATCACATCGAATTTGGCAACGCCGTGGTATTTGTCGGCAGCAGCCTCGGCTGGGGCATAGCCCTTGCCCTTGACCGTGATCGCATGGATCAGCACAGGGCCGTTTGCCCGGGTTTTGGCGGCGCGCAGTGTGGCCAGCAATTGGCCCATATCGTGCCCATCAATCGGGCCGATGTAATCAAAGCCCAGTTCTTCAAACAGCGTGCGGCCCTGCGCGCTGCCTGTGACCAGCGCCTTGGCGCGGCGCGCGCCTTCCCGCAGGGGGCTGGGCAGCGCGTCCACAGCGCCCGCCGCCAGATCGCGCAGGCTGGCAAAGGGCGTTTCCGTGGCAAGGCGGTTCAGATAGCTGTTCAGCGCGCCCACGGGCGGGGCGATGGACATATCATTATCGTTCAGAATCACAAACAGGCGCTTGCTCAAATGGCCTGCGGCATTCATCGCCTCGTATGCCATGCCAGCGGTGATTGCGCCGTCGCCGATAACGGCAATGGTATCGCCCACGGGCCCGCCCATATCGCGCGCCACAGCAAATCCCAGCGCGGCAGATATCGACGTGCTGGAATGCGCCGCGCCAAAGGGATCATATTGGCTTTCGCTGCGCTTGGTGAACCCCGAAAGGCCGCCCTCTTGGCGCAGGCTGCCCATTTCGGCGCGCCGCCCTGTTAGGATTTTGTGGGGATAGCATTGGTGGCCCACATCCCAGATCACCTTATCGCGGGGCGTATCAAACACCGCGTGAAGCGCAACTGTCATCTCGACCACGCCAAGGGACGATCCCAGATGCCCGCCCGTTTTGGACACCACCTCGATCACGTCGCGGCGCAACTCGCCCGCTAAGGTGGACAGATCGGCGTCGCTTAGGCCGCGCAGATCGGCGGGAAGGTGGACTTTGTCCAGCAATGGCGTTTGGGGCAGCGGCGTTTGGGAAGATGTGGTCATTGCGGGCCTACTTTCGCAAGGAAATGCAGCAAGGGGCTGGTCTGGGGAAATGCGGGGGCAAAAGGGGTGCCGCAGCGGAACGCACGCGGCACCAGGTGCCTGTTGCCAACAGGAAAGGGAACCGGGCCGTGGAAAACCCGAGTTGTTCGGGCCGGCATATGGCCCAAACATCGTGCGGGCTGGGCAGGTTTCCCCGCCCAGCCCAAAGCCATTTAGACCAGTTCGGTCAGCGCATTTGCGCCAAGGTCAAGCTGGGTATAGGGCGATGGCGCGGTTTTGCTTTCGGCGGGCAAAAGCTGCCCCACCGCCCAAATCGCACCCAGCGTCAGGCCGATGGCAAGAACGAACAGCGTCGCCCAACCCGCGCCCCGCAGCATTTGCCACAACACCCAAGAGCGCAGGGCAGTGGTGGTGTCGCCTTCGTGATAATATTTATCGGACATCTGGTTTCCTTTCGAAGGTCAGTTAAGCGGCGCATAGCCGTGGACTTGCGCCCAAGAATACCAGTCATCCACCACAGTGCCTGTCAGCAAAATACCAATCCCGCCCGTGACGGTGACCAGCACTGCAAACCCCCACGCCCAGCGGTGAATACCCTCCATCGTGGCGTTAAAGCCCATCGTCCAGCGCCAGAACAAGGCCGCGCGTTCCGATGCCGTGCCACGATCGACGATCTGTTCCAATTCGCGGTCGCCGCCCAAACGGGTGACGGCCAGAATGGTCGCCCCATGCATCGCAAACAGCAGTGCCGATCCGTATAGGAAGGCGATGGAAAGCGCATGGAAGGGGTTGTAGAACAGATTGCCGTAGGTCAGCGAAAAGTTGTTCGTCCAATCAAGGTGGCTGAAGATGCCGTAAGGCACGGCTTCCGACCAGCTGCCCATCAGCACGGGGCGGATAAGGCCCAGTACCAAGAACAGCCAGATCGCACCCGCAAAGGCCCAAGACACATGCTTGCCCATGCCCAAGGCTTCGGCGCGCAGATAGGTGCGCACCCACCATGACAAAACCGAAATCAGCAAAAAGAACGACGCAATCAGCCACAGACCGCCTTCGGCCATGGGCGCAAAGCCAAGCCCGTATTCAGCCGCTGGCGGTTCTAGCGAGAACCAGAACAGATCGCGCAGAAACACGGCTGGGTTATACCCTGCCTGATGCCAAAACCAAGCGCCGCAAAGCATGAACCAAATCGCGCCCGTGGCCAAGGATACTACGCCCATTGTGCCCAGATAGATCGGGCCAAGCTGGGCGTTGCCGAACCAGCCCGCAAGGTTGGAAAAGGTTGCGCCACTGGTGCGGTTGCCCGTTTCCACCTGCTCGACCATACCCATTTCTGGGGCGGCGCGCACTTGGACTTGGGTGAAGATGTTTTGATACTCAGCCATTTACGCCTCCTGGAATATTGGCCCAGAATGGAAGTTGCAGCCACCAGCTCCACCAATCAACCCACTGCTCGAACCAGATCGTGCCCGAAATCAGGATGCAGATCGCGCTCCAGAATCCAGCATTTAGGGCCAGCAGCAGGCCAAGGCGGTGAATGCCTAGCGTGCCGACGGAATACCCGATCAGATCGCGGAAAAAGGTATCTTCGTGATCGGGGGTTTTCATAACTTCGCCCTTGGGCGGGTTGGCCGCCGACAAGATCAATGCGCCATGCAGCGCCAAGGCCAAAGCCGTGGTGAAGAAAAAGCTGACGGCCAGCATGTGGACGGGGTTATAGTGGAAGTTGCCATAGGTGTAGCCCGTGTTCGACACCCAATCGAGGTGGCTGAAAATGCCGTAGGGAAAGGCATAGCCCCAAGACCCCATCAGAATGGGGCGGATGACAACCAAGGTGACATAGGCAAAAATTGCCACGCCAAAGGCAAAGGGCACATGCAGCCCAATACCCAATTTGCGGGCAATCTCTACCTCGCGCAGCGCCCACGAAACAAAGGCCCCAATCGCGCAGATGGTAATCACTTGCCAAAGCCCGCCTTGCATCAGCGGGGCAAAAGCCAGACCATTTTCAACGGGCGGAGGATCAATTGAAATCAACCATGGGTTCCAAGTTGGGCCCAGTGCTGCACCGTAGAAAATCAAAATTGTGCCAAGGGCCGCGAAGAAAAAGGTCGTGACCCCAAAGAAACCAACGTAAAACGGGCCGACCCAAAAGTCGAACAAGTTTCCGCCGATCAGCGTGCCTCCTGGCACGCGATATTTACGTTCGAAGCTAAGCAGAGCCATGCTTCCCCTCCGCGATTGGACGGCGCTTATGCGCACGTCGGGTTATGTCGTGAAATTGTGTTTGTTGCGGGCGGCGGCGGGGCCGCCCGCAACGATATTTGCGGTTATTCTGCTGGTGCTGCGACAGGAGCGTAGCCGTACTTGGCGTTCGCTTTGTCGAACCAGTTGTAACCGGGGGTGGACAGCAGGACGAGGTGAATCATCGCTGCCAGCAGGAAGAGGAAAACCCCTTGCGCTACGAAAACGCGGCGCGGATCGAAAATCAGCCAAATTTTGTGAAAGTTGCTCATGTTTCAATCCCCCTCAGAACCAAGGCTGCCAGAACCACACCGCGGCGTGCGCGATGATGGCCATGGATACGAACAACCAAAGCCCGCTCATGTAGACCGAGTGCAATTCTTGTGCCTGTTGGTCAGTTAGACCTGTGAAAGACAGATCAGATTTATCAGCCATAGTATCCTCCAGGATATTCGTGCCGACGCCGCAAACCCTGCGGCTGGGTCATAAGGGGCGGAATGCCCCCCAATGCTTCGGCCCCTGTTGCCAAGGGTCGAAAGACGTGTCGCGGCTGGTGGTTAGCCGCGGAAAATCATTGGCGTGATGGCGCGCGCGTCTTTGATCGCGCAGGCCAGCGGGCCAGTTTTTGGCAGGCGCATCGCACGCAGTGCGGCCACGGGCCAGCGCACCAGATGCAGGCCCAAGGCCAAGGTTAGGATCAGCGTGAAATACAGGCTGAATTCGACGCGGCCCACGCGCTTGACGCCGCTAAGATCGCCGCTTGCTGAAAAGTCGCTCATGCTGTTTCTCCTGATTTCGGGCTGGATGGGGGGGTGGCGCTGCGGGCAAGATCGCCCTGCAATGCGGTGACTGTTTCTAAAACCACGCGCTCGGCGCCCGCATCTAGGGCTGCCTTTTCGGCAGCATCGCGCAGGGTACGGGCGGCAGATATGCGGGTTAGGATCGGGTGGGTGGCAACAATGCGGTCAAGCGCCGCTTGGGCATCGACATCCCATGGGAAATCGCGGCGCAGGTTGGTGGGGGTGGCCGCCGCGCTGTCCATATCGGAACCTAAAGGCAGGATGTGGAACAGCGCATCAAACAGGCTATTGCACACCTCTTGCAGCACATAGACCGCGCCCGCAAAGCCCATAACAGGCGTGCCCGTGGCGCGGCGAATGGCAGCGCCAGGGAACGAGGCGGGAATGAAGCTGGGCGCAGGGCCAAAGCCGCCCTTCATTTCGGCCAGATACATCTTTTCATTGATCGACCCGAACACCACCAGCGGGCGATGCTGTTTCAGCAAACTGCGCACCGCTTCGTTATTGGTTTTCTGCCCCGCCACGCGCGCCACGGCAAAGGCGCAGGGCAGGCCAAGATCGGATTCCAGATAATGGCGCAACCCGCGCGCATAGGTTTCGGATGCGACCACCGCAAAGCTGGCGGTAGCAAAGAAGTCCTGCGTAACAGAGCGCCACAAATCCCAAACGGGTTTCAGGGTGGAATGCTTTTCCTGTTCGATAAAGGGTTCAGGATCAAGCCCCAGCATTTCGCCCAGTTTGCGCAGGAATTTAATCGTGCTGTCCATGCCGATGGGGGCCTGAAGATACGGCTTGCCCAAAACTTCGGCCAGCCCGCGCCCAAATTCGCGGTACATCACGATATTGGCGTCTGCATTGACCAGATTGCGCATTTCGGCCAGATGGGCGCCCAAGGGCAGAACCATGTTCACCTCGGCGCCGATACCTTCCACTAGGCGGCGGATTTCGTGCAAATCCGATGCCATGTTGAACACGCCATACATAGGCCCAAGGATATTGACGCGCGGACGCGCGCCCTCAACCTTATCCGCCTCGGGCGGCATACGGCCTTTGGTCATGCCAAATTCGGTGAAAATCCATGTCATCGCGCGGTCGGCGCATTGCCATTGATCCTCATCAATGGTGCGGGGAAGGAAGCGTTGAATATTCGTGCCCATTGGGGTGACGCCGCCGCCGATCATCTCGGCAATGGAACCTGTGACCACCACGGCAGGCAGGGCGGGATCAAGCGTTTTCCACGCGCGGCGCATTGCGCCTTCGGTGCCGTCACGGCCAAGCTCTTCTTCGCCCAGACCAGTGACAACGATGGGCAATTCATGTGGGGGCAGCGCATCGGTGTAATGCAGTACCGACGTGACGGGCAGGTTTTCGCAGCCCACAGGCCCATCGATCACCACTTGCAACCCTTTGACCGCGCAAAAGGCGTAAATCGCCCCCCAATAGCCGCCCGCGCGATCATGATCTTGGATCAGCATCAGATCATCTCCTCGGCTTTGGCGGCCTTGGCGGCGCGGTCGAGTTTTTTCTGATGCTGCGCGCGGAAATCGGGGCGCAGGTTGGGCGCGCCTTCCCAAATACCAGCGGTATCACCTGTGCCCACACCTTCGAACAGCGCCTTCATATCGGCCATCCGTTCGCGGCCAGCCATGGCGGCATTGACCACCGTGCCAAGGCTGCCAGCCCCTGCTGGCCCCATCAGCGGGCGCGCCGAAATCAGGTTGGTGAAATACAGCGAAGGGATGCCCGCCTCTTTCGCGGCTTGCACAAGCGGGGTTGTGCCAATGGCCAAATCGGGGCCAAAGGCGTGCATCGCGGCAAGATCATCTTCAAGGCTGGCGCGGAATTTCACCGCTACGCCGCGCGCGGTCAGCCAATCTAGATCAGGCGCGCTCCACGGTGTTTTGGCGCAGGCCGTGCCAACGTAAGGCACATCTGCGCCGCTTTCGATCAGCAGGCGGGCGACCAACAATTCGCTGCCTTCATAGCCCGAAACCGTGATGCGGCCCGTGATGGGCGCGGCGCTAAGCGCGCCCTTAATCGCGGGGCCAAAGGCGTTTTGGGCGGCGGCAATTTGGGCGGGGGCGACGTTATACGCAGCCCCAATCGCCGCCAGCCATTCCATCGTGCCATCATGGCCAACGGGGGCTGATCCCACAACTTTGCGGCCAGCGGCCACAAATTCGCGCACGGCGGCGGTGTAGAACGGGTGAATGGCCGCCACAACGCCGCAATCTAGTGCGCCGTACAGCTCGCGCCATTCGCGGGCGGGCACCACGGGGCCAGCGGCAAGGCCCAAGGGGGCCAGCATGGCACCAATCATCATCGGATCGGCGGGGAACATCTCGCCCAGCAGGGCCACTTGCGGGCGGTCTGACCGCCCAGCCGCAGGGGCAGGCACGGGGCCTGCCATAATCTCTTCGCGGGCATATTTCAGCATCGCGCCTGCCAGAACATCCTTCGCCTCGGCATGGGTGGGAATGCCAAAGCCAGGCACATCAATGCCGATGATACGCACGCCGTTAATCTCATTCGGCAGCAGCTTTAGCGGCACGCCGCTGGCGGTGGGCACACAAAGGTTGGTGACAACCACTGCGTCATAGCGTTCGGGGTCGGCCAATTCGTGCACCGCATCGCGGATGTCTTCGAACAGTTTGCCCGTAACCAAGGTTTCCGAATTGAACGGCACATAGCCCACCGAACGGCGCGCGCCGTAAAAGTGCGACACAAACGTCAGCCCATAAACGCAGCACGCACTGCCCGACAAAACCGTCGCCACGCGGCGCATCCGAAGGCCCACGCGCAGGCTGCCAAAGGCAGGGCACATGGATTGGGGTTTATCATGCGGGCCTTGCGGATAATCGGCGGCGTATTGATCTAGTAGTTCTGAATTGCCAGCGGCGCGGGCTGCGGCATTCATCGTGGCCGCGCCTGCGTGGCACCCCATCCCATCGACAGGCTGGGCGGCAGAAAACTCTGGCGTCATTGGCGGCAGATCGGCGCTGGAAACGGCGGTCAGCTGTGCCTCGCCTGCGCTGTCATACTGGGTTTCAGCCATGGGTCTGCCCCCCCATTTTTGCGCTAAACTGTGTCATAGACCACCTCTAGCGACACTTTGGTGCCTGCAAACTTGCCGCGCATATCGGTGTCAGTCGCGGGGGTTAGGACAAAATCCTTACCCGTGGTTTCGGCAGAAAACAGGTTCAGTAGGCCATCTTGCGACAGCGGCGCAGGGCGCACGGGCGGGGCAATACCCACAGCTTCGGCCAACTGGGCAAACATCGGCCCCCATTGCGATTCCATTGAACCCACAATCTGATAATTGGCCGATTTGCGGCGCAAATCATCGTCTTGCGGAATGGCCGACAGCACGGGAATGCCAACGGCATTTGCAAAGGCCGCAGCCTCGCCCGTGCCGTCATCTTTGTTAATCACCAGCCCCGCGATGCCAACATTGCCGCCCAGTTTGCGGAAATATTCCAC
>JAIXVS010000179.1 GCA_027482795.1 Rhodobacter sp. | reverse complement strand
GTTGCCAGGCTCTGGCGGGCCCCGCCTTACGCGGCTAAGCGCAAGGACTTAGTTTCGGCGACTTGGGTTGCTTACGCAGCCAAAGCCATTGCCGGAGCACGGTTGTCATTTGCAACTGTACGTTTTGCACCGATAACGGTGGTGGCTCACCGAGCGAAAGCTGGCCCCTTTAGACGTTCGTCGATCCTATTTCGACCCCACACGCCCCAAATGACAGGGAAGATTGGTGGAGTCGCCGGGTACCGCCCCCGGGTCCGAGCCGTGTATTACGGGTGCGTTTATCGCCATAGTTTGGGTTGCCCCAAGCATATCCAACATAGGCGCGCGGGCGGGCCTGCGCAAGGCATCGGGAAAAGAAAACGCGCCCAAAGTCTAATTTGGGCGCGTTTGGATTTGTTTCGCGATTAGAAGCCCGATTTGATCAACTCAAACTCGGCTGTCAGTTTTTCGCGGAATTCGGGGTTCAGCGGAACCTGTGCCAGCATTTTGCCCTCGACAGGGTCAACATCGGCGGCTTTCATCTCTTCCAAGGTGATTTCAGCCATCGCGGCATCATTGGAATGGGCATAGCCGAAGTTTTCCAACAGACCCTTGGCGCTGGGGTGGGCCAGCCATGCGTTGATGAAATCATAGGCCTTATCTTCGGAACCGGGTGCGTCTTTGAAATTGACATAGCCGCAGAACCAGTTGCTTGCGCCTTCGGTTGGGGTGCGGTTGAACGCCACGGGCACGCCTTCATTGCGCATGGCGGTCACGCCGTCATTCCACGACCACGACACCACCACTTCGCCCGTTTTCATCAGCTGGGCGTTTTCGGCGGGGTCTGCCCAATAGGTGCGCACATTGGCGTGCGCTTGGCGCAGCCATGCAGCGGCGGCGGCGAACTGCTCATCCGTCACTTGGGTCCAATCTGTCACCCCCGTGGCCAGAAATGCTAGCGCCCAGCTGTCGTCAACTGTGTCGGGCAGCGAGGTGCGGCCAGCAAAGGCAGGGTCGATGAACACGTTCAGCGAGGCGACCTGTTCGGGGGTCACTTCTTCGGTGTTATAGGCAATGGCGGTATAGGCGTAGTCGGTGGGAATATACCAAACGCCATCGGCATCTTTAATATCGGGGCTTTCCAAGAAGCGCGGCGCGATATTGGCAAATTCTGGAATGCGGCTGACATCCCAAGGCTCGATCAGGCCCTTGTCGCGGTATTTGCGCACCATTTGGCTGCAAGGGTGGGCGACATCGGCCTTAAAGCCAGTGGAGACCTTGGTAAACGCCTCTTCCTCGTCGCCATAGAAGGCGTAGGTGGGCATTTGGCCGTGTTTGGCGACGTAATCTTCGATCAAGGCTTGCACTTCAAACCCTGCCCAATCGAACACAATCAGGTCTGCGTCGGCAGCGTTGGCGATGCTTGCTGTGCTGAGCGCAAGGGCAGACACGGCGATATAGAGACTTTTCTTCATTGAGGGCTCCCTGTCAGTGAATTATGGGTCGGTGAATGATGAGGCGTTGAATTATGGCGTGGATGTAGGGCGCGGGTCTGCCCCCTGCAAGGCCTGCAGATTAATTGTAAGAGAAAGCGGCGGATGCAAGCGATTTTCGCGGGTGGCTGCCTAAATTTTCAGCAAACGCCACTTCACGATTGCTCTGGGCGGGCAGGGCTGTTTCTTTGGGGATACGGGAATCAGGGGGATAAGATGCGCGATTTGGATATGGAATTTGTGCGGGGGCAGTTTGCGGCCTTTGATGGCGGCAGCACGCGCGATTATGCGTTTTTTGAAAATGCGGGCGGGTCATACCCTGCGCGGGCGGTCACTGACCGTTTGCACCGCTTTTACACCACGCGCAAAGTGCAGCCCTATGCGGCCTATCCCGCGTCGAAGGCGGGGGGCGAGGAGATGGACGAGGCGCGCACCCGTCTGGCCGCGCTGATGAATATGGCCCCTGAAGAGCTGTCTTTTGGCCCATCGACCAGCGCCAATACCTATGTTTTGGCCAATGCGGTGCGGATCTGGCTGCGCGGACAAAATGCGGCAATTGTGGTGACAAATCAGGATCATGAGGCCAATTCGGGCGCATGGCGCAGGTTGGCCGATGAAGGGATTGAGGTGCGCGAATGGCAGATCGATCCGCAGACGGGGCAGCTGGACCTGAATGATTTGCGCGCGCTGCTGGCCGATGGGCGGGCAAAGTTGGTGGCCTTTCCCCATTGCAGCAATGTGATCGCGCAGATCAACGATGTGGCAGAAATTGCGGCGCTGGCGCGGGGGCATGGCGCACGCACGGTTGTGGACGGGGTGGCCTTTGCCCCGCACGGCCTGCCCGATTTTGCCGCCCTTGGCGTGGATGTGTATCTGTTTTCCAGCTATAAAACCTATGGGCCGCATCAGGGCATTATGCTGACCCGCGCCGATTTTGCGGCAGAACTGCCTGCGCAGGGGCATTATTTCAACGCTGAAACCTTGTACAAACGTCTTACCCCCGCAGGGCCAGACCATGCGCAAATCGCCGCCTGTGCGGGAATTGTCGATTATATCGATGCGCTGCATGACCATCATTTCGGCCCCAATCCCGATGCGGCGGCGCGCGGGCGCAAGGTGCATGATCTGATGCGGCGGGCCGAAGTGGCGATGATGGCCCCGCTGCTGGATTATCTGGCGGCGCGCAATGATCTGCGCCTGATTGGCCCGCGAAATGCCCAAGACCGCGCGCCAACGCTTGCCGTGGCGCTGGATCGTGCGGCAGCCCCTGTGGCGGCGGCGCTGGCCGATCATGGCATTGCGGCATCGGGCGGGGATTTTTACGCCGTGCGCCCGATTGCGGCACTGGGCATTGACCGCGCTAGGGGCGTTTTGCGCCTGTCTGCGGTGCATTACACCTCGCATGATGATATCGACCGCGCGATCAATGCGCTGGATGTGGTTTTATCCAAAGGGTGAAGCTGGTTAAAATGCGGGGGGTTGGTGATCCAACCTCCCTGCGCCATCGTAAACCTTGATAAAGGTAAGGATGGCATGACACAGGCTTTGATTATTTGGTTTCGCCGCGATCTGCGCCTTGATGACCACCCGATGGTGCAGGCGGCGCTGCGTACGGGCCGCCCGCTGATCCCTGTGTTCATTTATGATCCAGAGACGGAAGCCTTGGGCGCTGCGGCGCGCTGGCGGTTGGGGCAGGGCGTGGCGCAGTTTGCCCAAACGCTGCAAAGCGTGGGCAGCCGTTTGATTTTGCGCAAAGGGGCGGCGGCGCAGGTTTTGGATGATCTGCTGGCGCAAACGGGCGCGGCTGGCGTGATGTGGCAGCGCATGTATGACCCTGCCAGCACGGCACGCGACGGTGCGATTAAGGCCAGTTTGCGCGGGCGCGGGCTGATAGCCGACAGCTTTGCTGGCGCGCTGCTGATTGAACCTTGGCAGGTTGAAACGGGGCAGGGCGGGCCGTACCGCGTGTACTCGCCCTTCTGGCGGGCGATTGCGGGGCGCGATTTTGGCGCGGCTGTGCCTGCGCCCAAATCCCTGCCCGCGCCCGATGTTTGGCCTGCCAGTGATGATTTGGCCCACTGGCGCATGGGCGCAGATATGCGGCGCGGCGGGGATGTTGTGGCCCAATATGCCACAGTGGGCGAGGCGGGCGCGTTGGCGCGGCTTGACCATTTTGTTGCGCAGAAAATTGATGCCTATAAAGAGGCGCGCGATTTTGTTGGCATTGATGCCAATTCGGGCCTGTCCGAAAACCTAAGCTGGGGCGAAATTGGCCCGCGCCGCATTTGGCACGCGGCCGAAGGCCCGCTGCAATTGGGTGCGCGCGGGGCCGAGCATTTTCGCAAAGAACTGGTCTGGCGCGAATTTGCCTATCATCTGATGCACCATTTCCCCCATATCCTGAGCCGCAATTGGCGCGAGGAATGGGATGGTTTCCCGTGGCTGGGGGATGGTGCGCAGGCCGAAGCGTGGCGGCGCGGCATGACGGGCGAGCCGTTTGTGGATGCGGCCATGCGCGAGGTTTATGTAACAGGCCGAATGCACAACCGCGCGCGCATGATTGTGGCGTCTTACCTGACCAAGCATCTGATGACCGATTGGCGCGTTGGGGCCGATTGGTTTGCCGAAGTGTTGACCGATTATGACCCCGCCAGCAACGCAATGGGTTGGCAATGGGTGGCAGGCAGTGGCCCCGATGCTGCCCCCTATTTCCGCGTGTTCAACCCTGCAGGGCAGGCGGACAAGTTTGACAGCGATCACGCATACCGCCGCAAATGGATTACCGAAGGGCAGGCCCGCCCGCCCGCCACAGCGATGCAGTTTTTCGATGCCATTCCGCGCGCTTGGGGATTGCAGCCCTCGCAGCGCTATCCTGCGCCGATTATCGATTTGGCAGCAGGGCGCGCGCGCGCTTTGGCAGCCTACAGCGCAAGGGGCGGCGAAAAAATTACCGAAATGGCCCCATGAAGACCTTGAGCGTCGGGCAACTTCCTGCAACCATAGAAAAAACGCCTCTGGGGGGTAAATGACAGTACTGACATCGACGCAGGGCCAAAAAGACCTGCCGCGTTATTTCCATGCCGTTTATGGCGTGGCCAAGAATCTATCGCGCGGGCGGCTGGATTTTGTGTTGCCTGACGGGCGGCGCTTTCGCATTGACGGGGCGGCGGCGGGGCCAGCGGCTGAAATTGTCATCCATGACACGGAAATTTTTGCGCGCCTGATCCGCGAAGGGGATTTGGGATTTTCCGAATCCTACCTTGAAGGCGGCTGGACGACGCCCGATTTGCAGGCCTTTATGGATTTAATCCAAATGGGCAATGACGCGGTCTATGACGGGTTTCCCGCCATGCGCCTTGTGCGCGCCTATGAACGGTTTCGGTTTTGGATGCAGTCCAACACTAAAAAGGGGTCACGCAAAAACATCGCCTATCACTATGATCTGGGTAATGATTTTTACAAGCTGTGGCTGGATGACAGCATGACCTATTCCTCGGCCCTGTTCAAAACGGGTCAAGAGGGGCTAGAGGCGGCGCAAGAGTTGAAATACGCCTCGATGGTAGATCAGATGGGCGCTAAGGCGGGCGATCATGTGCTGGAAATTGGCTGCGGTTGGGGCGGGTTTGCCGAATATGCTGCCGCCAAGCGCGGGCTAAAGGTGACGGCGCTGACCATTTCGAAACAGCAACACGCCTATGCCGTGGCGCGGATTGCGGCGGCGGGCCTGTCTGACCGTGTCGAGATCAAGCTGCAAGATTACCGCGACGAGCGCGGCACTTATGACGGCATTGCCAGTATCGAAATGTTCGAAGCCGTGGGCGAGAGGTATTGGCCGACCTATTTCAGCGCGCTGCGTGATCGGCTGAAACCGGGGGCTTCGGCCACGCTGCAAATCATCACAGTGCCCGATCATCGCTTTGCCTCCTATCGCAAGGCGGTTGATTTCATTCAGAAATATATCTTTCCAGGTGGGATGCTGCCATCGCCCGCCGCGCTGCAAGACCAGATCGACCGCGCAGGCCTTCGCTTTGCCCATTCCATCGAATTTGGCCGCAGCTATAGCCAAACCCTGCGCCGTTGGCATGAAAGTTTTACCGCAAGCTGGCCGCAGGTGGCGGCGATGGGCTTTGACGAGCGGTTTCGGCGGATGTGGGAGTATTATCTGACGTCTTGCGCGGGGGCCTTTGAAGGTGGCACTTGTGATGTGACGCAGATTACGGTGACGCGGCCCTAGGGCGGGATTGCTTTGCCAGCCGCGGGGGCTTCGCGCCCCCGCACCCCCGCGGGATATTTGTAAAGAAAAGAAGCGAAAGATGGGTGATCTGGCGGCTTGTCAAAAGGGCCCGCGCGCGGCAAAGTTGCGGGCAGGTTTTGGGGGCTGATCTGTGAATATAGAGACGCGCAAAGTGCCAAGTCACGAAGTGACCTATCTGCGCCTGCGCGACATGATTCTGTATGGGCAATTGGCCCCTGGACAGCCTGTGACCATTCAGGGGCTGACGCAAAATCTTGGAGCGGGGATGACCCCTGTGCGCGAGGCGATCCGGCGGCTGGCAACCGAAGGGGCGCTGTTGCCGCAGGGCAATCGGCGTGTGTCTGTGCCGCGCATGACGGCTGCCGATTTGGATCAGATTGCCTTTGCGCGGCTGGCGATTGAACCGCGCCTTGCGCAATTGGCGGCCCAGCACGCCAGCCCTGTGTTGCTGGGGCAGCTAGAGGAATTAGACGTCGAAGTGGACAGATCGGTTTTGGCGGGGGATATACCTGCCTATCTGACATCGAACCACGCCTTTCACTTTGCCCTTTATGGGGCGGCGGGGGCGGGGGTTTTGTTGGATATGGCGCAAAGCCTGTGGCTGCGATTTGGCCCCAGCCTGCGCGTTGTGACCCAACTTTCAGGCCGCGCCAGCCTGCCTGACAGCCACAAGGCCATTATCACCGCCCTGCGCGCAGGCGACGGGGCAGGGGCTGCTGCGGCGATGACGCATGATATTGAAATCGGCCTTGCCCATGTGCGCGATGCGATACGGGCAAATGCGCTTTAGGGCTTTGATTTTGCTGTTTAAAATAATTTGATCAAATTTCTTGAAGCGGGGCGGATTTGATCCTATGCTGCGTTCAGTGCCGCCCAGATTCGGGCGCGCAGGCTGGAGGCCGCGATGACCAAGATCACCAACCATATGCCCACGGCCCAGTTGCAGGCGCTGGACGCCGCCC
>JAIXVS010000335.1 GCA_027482795.1 Rhodobacter sp. | reverse complement strand
TGCACAAAGGCCAGATCAGTGGCATCGGCCAGCAGCCGCGCGATGGTGGTTTTGCCCACGCCAGGCGGGCCCCATAGGATGATCGACGATAGGCTGCGCGCGGCAATCATCGCGCCAAGCGGGCCATTGGGGCCAAGCACATGGCCCTGCCCTATCACCTCGCCCAGCGTTTTGGGGCGCAGGCGGTCTGCCAGCGGGCGGTTGCCTGTTGGGGTAGAAGGCGCAGCGCTGTCAAAAAGATCGGCCATAGGCTAAGGTTACGCGCGAATGGGCAAAAGAAAAAGGCCCACCACGGGGGGCGGGCCTTTTTGCTAAATGTCGTTGGCCTTATTCGTCGCCAGCAGCGGTGCGGGCATGGTCTGCCGCGCCTTTTGCATTCGGGTCACGATCCACAAATTCGATAATCGCCATTGGGGCCATATCGCCAAAGCGAAAGCCCGCCTTTAGCACGCGCACATAGCCGCCAGAGCGGTCTTTGTAGCGGGGGCCAAGAATTTCAAACAGGCGCGCGGTGTGAATGTCTTGCTTCAATTGCGCGTGCGCCTGACGGCGGGCGTGCAAATCGCCGCGCTTGGCCAGCGTGATCAGCTTTTCGATGATCGGGCGCAGTTCTTTGGCCTTTGGCAGCGTGGTTTTGATTTGTTCGTGTTCAATCAGGCTGCCTGCCATGTTGGCAAACAGTGCCTTGCGGTGTTCGTGGGTGCGGTTTAGGCGGCGATAGCCGCGAGCGTGACGCATGATAGTCTCCTAAGCTTCTGTTTCTACTTTGTCCGGCAGTGCCTCGAATGGCCTGCTCACCTTGGGGCCATAGACCCAGTTGTTCCCCGCCATTGCGGGCATTTTCGCAAAGGCTGCGGGTTACCCCGCAGCCCTATTCTTAGAATTGATCTTCAAAGCGCTTGGCCAGATCTTCGATGTTTTCTGGTGGCCACTCTTCCACTTCCATACCCAAATGCAGGCCCATGCCCGACAGCACTTCTTTGATTTCGTTCAAAGATTTGCGGCCAAAGTTTGGTGTGCGCAGCATTTCGGCTTCGGTCTTTTGGATCAGATCGCCGATGTAAACGATATTGTCGTTCTTCAGGCAGTTTGCCGAACGCACCGACAGTTCCAACTCGTCGACCTTCTTCAGCAGCAGCGGGTTGAATTCCAGACCAGCGTCTTCCATGCCTTTGCCAGCCGATTCAGGCTCGTCAAAGTTCACGAAGACGCCCAGCTGATCCTGCAAAATGCGCGCAGCGTATGCCACGGCATCTTCGGGGGTCAGCGCGCCATTGGTTTCGATTTTCATCGTCAGCTTGTCATAATCCAGCACCTGCCCTTCGCGGGTGGGCGTGACTTCGTAGGACACTTTTTTCACGGGCGAGAAGACCGCATCGATTGGAATCAGGCCAATCGGCGCATCTTCTGGTTTGTTTTTGTCGGCAGAGACATAGCCCTTACCGGTGTTTACAGTCAGTTCCATGAACACATCTGCGCCGTCATCCAAATGGCAGATGACGTGGTCTTTGTTCAGAACGTCGATGCCGTTGGATTCCGAAATATCGCCCGCGGTCACAACGCCTGGCCCTTTGGCCGAGATGGACAGGCGCTTTGGCCCCTCAACGCTCATGCGCAGGGCAACGCCCTTTAGGTTCAGCACGATGTCGGTGACATCTTCGCGCACACCTGCCACGGATGAAAACTCGTGCAATACGTTGTCGATTTGCACCGAGGTGATCGCCCCGCCTTGCAAAGACGACAGCAAAACGCGGCGCAGCGCGTTGCCCAAGGTCAGACCAAAGCCGCGTTCCAGCGGTTCGGCGACCAGCGTTGCCGTGCGCTGCGCATCAGCGCCCGCTTTCACAACCAGTTGCGATGGTTTGATCAGTTCTAGCCAATTTTTGTGGATCATGCTTCCGCCTCCATACTTGTCGCCTGCCGATGTCCCGTAAGCAGGAAACTCCCGAGGGTCAAAATGACGAAATCGGGCCGCGCGGAACCACGCAGCCCGACAATTGTAAAAATGTTAGACGCGGCGGCGCTTCGGTGGGCGGCAGCCGTTATGTGCAAGTGGGGTCACGTCGCGGATCGAGGTGACGTTCAGGCCAACAGCAGCCAGCGCGCGCAGCGCCGATTCGCGGCCCGAACCTGGGCCTTGCACTTCGACTTCGACGGTTTTCATGCCGTGCTCTTGTGCCTTGCGGGCAGCATCCTCGGCAGCCATTTGGGCGGCGTAAGGGGTCGATTTACGCGACCCCTTAAAGCCCATGGTGCCCGAAGACGACCATGAGATTGCATTGCCCTGAACGTCCGAGATCAGAATTTTGGTGTTGTTGAACGAAGAATTCACATGAACCACGCCAGCGGCGATGTTCTTGCGTTCTTTTTTCTTGGTGCGGGTCGATTTTGTATCGCGTGCCATATCTCGGTCCCCTTATTTCTTCTTGCCAGCGATGGCTTTTGCGGGGCCCTTGCGGGTACGAGCGTTGGTGTGCGTGCGCTGACCGCGCACAGGCAGGCCTTTGCGGTGACGCAGGCCGCGATAGCAGCCCAAATCCATCAAACGCTTGATGTTCATCGACACTTCGCGGCGCAAATCGCCTTCAACCGTTAGGTT
>JAIXVS010000194.1 GCA_027482795.1 Rhodobacter sp. | reverse complement strand
GTCAAATCGCCCTGCATGCATCGCATGATTCGGCTATGTCGAACGTCAACGATTTTCACATGGCTGGAGCGTGTTCAGTCGGCGCAAACTATGCCAATACGCGAACGCAAAAACTTGATATTGCTACACAACTGCGCGCTGGCGTTCGGATGTTTGATGTGCGGCCGATTTATAATCATTTGTCAGGTGAGATTTACTCGCACCATGGTGATACCAAGGGAGATATGATGCTTGGATGCATGGGCCATAGCTTTGACCATGTTCTGACCAGCATTCGCGACTTCGTCAGGGACCATCCAAGTGAGGTTGTCATTTTGGATTTGTCGCATTTCAAGCAAGCGAAATGGAGTTCTACGAGCAATCGTGCTGGCGCGGCTGACACCGATATTCAACGAAAATTCAGCGATGCTGTGTACGACAAACTGCGTGATGTGATGATCACCCCCGACAGTCTGAAGTTGAAAAAACTCAATATCGCGTCTATCGATGGGGTAAAGACCTTTTTGAATTTGCCTCTGAAAGAACTTTTGTCATTTGGGAATGTTTTGGTTCTGCATGACGGGGACAGTTCGGCAGGTGTTTTTGACCAATCGCGTGGTTTCTTCACCAAAGGCAATAATTTTCACGACGACTACTCAAATACAAATTCGCTTAACGTTTTAGCATTGGGCGGGAAAAATAACGAAGATAAAGATGTCCAAAGTCAGGCCTTGAGCGTTCATTATAAAACGTACGAGACGGAAAAGTTTGTGACCCTTGCTTGGACTTTGACGCAAAGTAATTCGCAGGCGGTAGGCTGTGGCATCTCTAGCTATGCTTGTTCGATCGCAGGAGATGACATTGAATCTTTGGCAGCTAGGGCAAACGATTACTTTTCTACCAAATTAATGGACTGGTATATGGCCTACAAGAATCCGCCAAATGCAGTTTCCTTGGACTTCATTGATGGTGCCTTGGCGCGTCAGGTTATATCTTTGAACAACCTGCGCTAATCTATTGGCGTCATTCCTTATCGTGTGGCAAATGTGCGGTGGGTCGCGATTGAATGGTCATTCCAATTCTGGGACAATAGCGTGACTATTTGATCTGCCTTCGAAGAATGTCCGTCGAATAAAGCACCATATCCCCCTCGCGGCACATCGCCGCGCCCCCTAGCCTAGCCCAAGCTTCGGGTGCATATCTGCATCACAGGAAAAGGTGCATCATGGATACGTTTTTACTTTCGCGCATACAGTTTGCGGCCAACATCTCGTTCCACATTCTGTTTCCCACCATCACCATCGCGTTGGGCTGGGTGCTGCTGTTTTTCAAGCTGCGCTTCAACGCCACGCGCGATCCTGCTTGGATGGCGGCCTATATGTTTTGGGTCAAGGTCTTTGCGCTGTCATTCGCGCTGGGGGTGGTGTCGGGCATCACCATGTCGTTCCAATTTGGCACCAACTGGCCAGGGTTTATGGAAAAGGTTGGCAATGTGGCGGGCCCGCTGCTGGCGTATGAGGTGCTGACGGCGTTTTTCCTCGAGGCGGCCTTCCTTGGCATTATGCTGTTTGGCGCAAGCCGCGTGGCCCCTTGGGTGCATACCACGGCCACGTTTTTGGTGGCGCTGGGCACCACCATGTCGGCGTTTTGGATTATTGTGCTGAATTCGTGGATGCACACGCCTGCGGGGTATGAACTGCGCGAGGGTGTGGTGCACGCGACCGATTGGTTTGCCATCGTGTTTAACCCATCCATGCCCTACCGCCTTGTGCATATGCTGCTGGCATCGGGCCTGACGGTGGCGTTCCTGATTGCGGGGATTTCGGCCCTGCGCCACTTGTGGGGCGAGCGTAGCGACGAGATGCGCAAATCCTTGCGTTTTGGCGTGACATTGGGCGCGCTGCTGATCCCGATTCAAATTTTTGCGGGCGATATGCATGGGCTCAACACGCTGGAACATCAGCCGCAAAAGGTTGCCGCGATGGAAGGCAACTGGGAAACGGGCCCGCGTGTGCCGCTGCTGCTGTTTGCCCTGCCCGATGAAGAGGCGCGCGAAAACCGCTTTGAAATTGGCATACCCGCCATGGCCTCGGTGATTTTGAAACATGATCCCGATGGTGTGGTGCCGGGTTTGAATGATTTTGTGGCCGCTGATGGCACGGTGATGCACCCGCCCGTGGCCCCTGTGTTTTGGTCCTTCCGCGTGATGGTGGGGGCTGGGTTTGCGATGCTGGCCCTGTCTTGGGCGGGGGTTGTCCTGATGCGCAGGCGCGGCGTTGATGGCCTTCCGCGCCTGTATCTGGGCGCGCTGGCGGGGGCCACGTTTATCGGCTGGATCGCCACTTTGGCGGGCTGGTACACCACCGAAATTGGCCGCCAGCCGTGGCTGGTGCAAGGCGTTCTCACCACGCGCGAGGCGGTGGCCGCCGTGCCATCTGGCATGGTTTTGTCCACGCTGGTTGGGTATTTGGTGATCTATGGCGCGTTGATTTTGGCCTATATGATCACCATTACCACGCTGGCGGGCAAAGCGGCCAAGGGTCAGCCCCTGCCCGCCCATCGCCCGCAACTCTCCCCCGCCGAATAGGGTGTTGCCATGATTTATGACAATCTGCCGCTGATCTTTGCCGCCCTGATGGGTTTGTCTATTCTGATCTATGTTATTCTGGATGGGTTCGATTTGGGGGTTGGGCTGCTGTTTCCCTTTGCCAACGCGGGTCAGCGCGACCAGATGGTGGCCAGTATCGGCCCGTTTTGGGATGCCAATGAGACATGGCTGGTCTTGGCGGTGGGGATTTTGCTGGTGGCCTTTCCCGCTGCGCATGGGGCGATTTTGACCGCCCTTTACCTGCCCGTGTTTATCATGCTGATCGGGCTGATCTTGCGCGGCGTGGCGTTTGAATTTCGAACCAAAGCGCCCAAGGCGCAAAAGCCGCTATGGGACAGCGCCTTTTTCGCGGGCAGTCTGCTGGCCAGCGCATCGCAAGGCTTTATGCTGGGCATCTACATTTTGGGGCTGAATTTTACGGCTTGGCATATCGGCTTTGCGCTGCTGATTGGCGCGCTTTTGACTATTGCCTATAGCTTTATCGGCGCGGTTTGGCTGATTGGCAAATCCGAAGGCGCGCTACTGGCGCGCGCCATTACTTGGGCGCGGGGCGGGATTTGGGGCGCGGTGCTGGGGCTGGGGGCGGTATCGCTGGCCACGCCCTTTGTCAGCGAACGGATTGCAGATAAATGGCTGGCATGGCCGCAGGCCGCCTATTTGGCCCCCTTGCCCATTGCATCAGCCGCGTTGATGGCGGTGATCTACCTCTCCTTGCGCCGCCTGTGCGTGGCCCCTGATGCGCACAGCCATTGGACACCGTTTTTCGCCACATCCGCCCTGTTCGCGCTGGGGTTCGGCGGAATGGCTTACAGCTTTTACCCCTATATCGTGCCCGAAAAGCTGACCATCGATCAGGCGGCCTCTGCGCCTGAAAGCCTGATCATTATTCTGTGGGGCGTGGCGATTGTGCTGCCCATCATCATCGCCTATTCGGCGCTGTCTTATGTGATTTTTCGCGGCAAATCGCGCGGGTTGCGGTACGATTAAAGCGGCATCCTGCGCTCGATCAGGGCGGCAAACCATGCCACCCCTGCGGGGATGATCGCATCGTTGAAATCATAGGCGGGGTGGTGCAGCATTGCTGAGGGGCCATTGCCAAGGAACATGTATGCGCCCGCACTGGCGTTCAGCATATAGGAAAAATCTTCCGCCCCCATCATTGGGGCGGCCTCAGCGGTGGGCTGGCCTGTGACCACTTGCGCCGCTGTGCCCGCAAAGCCCGCCTGATCTGGGGTGTTGACCGTCACGGGATAGCCGCGCTGATAATCCACCGCGATCTGCGCGCCAAAAGTTGCGGCCACGCCATCGCAAACCGCGCGCAGACGCGCCTCAAGCGTATCCCTGACGGGGGCAGACAGCGCGCGCGCGGTGCCTGAAAGGCGCACCTCTTGCGGCAAGACATTGGGCGCGCGGCTGTCGGTATCCATCATGCAGACCGACAAAACCGCGGCATCCAGCGGGTCGATATTGCGCGATGTGATCGATTGCAGGGCCGTTATCAGATGCGCCGCTACCAGAACAGCATCAATGGCATCTTGCGGCATGGCCGCATGGCCGCCGCGCCCCGTGATGGTGATATCAAAGAAATCGGCGCTGGCCATCATGGGGCCTGACGTGATGGCAAATGTCCCAGCCGCTTGGCCCGGCATATTGTGCAGCGCGTAAATTTCCGAAATGCCAAAGCGGGTGATCAACCCATCCTCCACCATGGCAAGCCCGCCTGCGCCGCCCTCTTCTGCGGGTTGAAACACCAGCACGGCGCGGCCTGAAAAGGCCCGCGTCTCGCACAAATATTGCGCAGCGCCCAGCAACATGGCGGTGTGGCCATCATGCCCGCAGGCATGCATTTGGCCCGATGTTTGCGAGGCATAGGGCGTGCCAGTCGCTTCGGTTATGGGCAGCGCGTCCATATCGGCGCGCAGGGCGATGGCGTGGTTCGCCCCGCCCCTGCCAATTATTTCCGCCACAATCCCCGCGCGGCCCACCCCCATGGTCACACTATCGCAGCCCATGGCGCGCAGTCTATCAGCCACAAAGGCGGTGGTTTGCGGCAGATCATAGCCCAATTCAGGCATACGGTGCAGCGCGCGCCGCCAATCGGTGATTTGGGGGGTCAGTTCGGCAATACGGGCGGGGATGGGCATAGTGCACTCCTTTGCGTCAGCATCGCGCAAAGGCCAAGCGCGGTAAAGGGGCTTTGCCCCTCGGAGCTACGCTCCTCACCCCAGGATACTTTTAGAGCAAGGAAGGGCCAGACTGTCTGCCTGCTTCCTTGCTCCGAAAATATCCTGGGGTGAGCGCAGCGAGGGGCAAAGCCCCTTAACCAAAGCGCCGCTGCGCCTCGTGGGCAAGGCCCGCGCCGACGGATCCCAGCATATCGCCCGTGGTGATATGCCCCGCCTTGAACACATCCGCAACCAGCGCGCGCAGGGCGGGCATATGGGCCGCGCCGCCTGTCAGAAAGACGGTCCCAATACCCGCAGGGGCGAGGCCCGCGCGCGACAGGGTATCTAGCATGGTTACCTTGATTTTGGCCAGCAGCGGCGCGGCGCTGTCTGAAAAGGCGCTTTGCGTGGCCATGGGGTTTGGCCCACCTGTCAGGTCGGTTAGCATAATGCGGGCGGCCTCGGCGTCCGAGATGGCGATTTTGGCGGCCTCAACCCGCATGGCAAGCGCGTGGCCCGATTTTTCGGCAATCACGCGGGCAAAACGGTCCAGCAGTTCGGGGCGGTCAATCTCGTGCCGCATTGCCTTGATATCGGCGGCCACGCGCGGCACATAAAGCGCGTTGATTTTGTGCCATGTCGCCAGATCAAGGAAATAATGGTTGGGCATCAGCCCCGCCCCGCCCTTGGTTGTCGCCTTATAGCCCAAGGTCGGCATCACCATATCCAAGGATAGCGCGCGGTCAAAATCCGTGCCGCCCACCCGCACCCCGCCCGTGGCCAAAATATCGCCGCTGCGATCGGCGGCGCGCGCGCGGGTGGGTGACAGGCGCAGGATGGAAAAATCTGACGTGCCGCCGCCGATGTCGACGATCAGCACCAACTCTTCGCCCGAAATCCCCGCCTCATAGGTCATAGCCGCCGCGATGGGTTCCAACTGAAACGCGACATGGTCAAAGCCAAGCGAGCGGGCAATTTCGGCAAGCGCGGCTTCGGCGCGGGCATCGGCGGCGGCGTCCCCATCGTGGAAATGGACAGGCCGCCCCAGCACGATACCGCCCAAGGGGCGATCTGCGCGGGCGCGGTCAAGGTGCGTTTTCAAATGGGCAAAAAACGCCTCGATCACCGTGGCAAAGCCAATCATGCGCCCGCCCAGTAGGGTTTTTTCGGCATAAAGCGCTGATCCTAGCGTGGATTTCAGGCCCCTCAGCAGCCGCCCTTCTTCGCCTTGCAAATAGGTGTCCATCGCGGCGCGGCCAAAGGACAAGGGGCTGCGATCATCGGGCCAAAACACGGTGGATGGCAGGGTTACAGCCGCGCCTTCCAGCGCGATCAGATGGGCATTTGCCCCGTCTGCGATGGACAGGGTGGAATTTGAGGTGCCAAAATCTAGGCCAAAATAGGCAGGATTTTTCATAGGCTGGGGCCAGGGGCGATGATGCTGCCATCGGTAAAGCGGGCAAGGCGAAAGCGCGTCAAATCATGGCCCACATCGCGCCCTAGCGCCAAATCGGCCACCACGCGGCCAAAGCCTGGCCCAATGCCAAAGCCGTGGCCAGACAGGCCCGTGGCAATGGTCAGCCCCGCGATGGGCGCGGTCGAGATAACAGGCACGACATCGGGCATCATATCAATCATGCCCGCCCATTGGTGACTGAACTGCGCAGCCCCCCCGCCAAAGGCCGCAGCAAAATCGCGCGCAGCGCGCCCCAAGGCGCGGGTATTGGGCGCAGGGTTTAGGATGCGCATCGCCTCAAAGGGGGTAACCTCATCTGCGCGCCAGCGGCGCGCGGTGCCCCATGCATCGGGAAATCCGCGCGGGGCCATCGCGCGCAGATGGGTGGCGCGGTGGTCTTTTCTGAACTGCGGCCAGTACAGCGAGAAATGGCGAAACGCATCGGGGCCGATATAGAAATCATGCGCAAAGCCGGGGGCAAGGGATGTGCCGCCATCCATCCGCGCACGAAAGCCGATGCGGTCATCGGCGGCGTTGCCTGTATAGGTTTGACGCTGATCGGGGATAATCCCAACCGAAGACCGCACGATAAGTTGTGGAATATCAATGCCTTCATTGCGCAGAAACAGCGATGACCACGCCCCGCCTGCAACAACGACATGGGTGCAGGCAATGCGCCCGCTTTCGGTAAAGACCCCTGTGATCGCGCCGTTCGTGACATCCAAACGGCGCACGGCGCAGGTTTCGCGAAGCAATACGCCTTGCGCGCGGGCGTAATCGGCCAGCAGCGGTACAGCGTGCCACGGTTCGGCCCGCGCATCAGACGGGGTTTCCAACCCCCCAATCCATTTATCGCTGCCAAAGCGGGCAGCCACTTCTTTGCTGCTTAAAAGCTGGGTATGCAGCCCGTGTTCGCGCGCCGCCTGCGCCCAAGTTTCAAACCCGTCCATTTCGGGCGCGGTCAGGGCAAGATAGACCACGCCTTGCTGGGTAAAACCCAAATCTTTTGGCAGGTTTTTGGCATGCTGCGCCCAGATCGACAGGCTTTCCATCATCACAGGCAATTCGGCCAAATCGCGGCCCTGCTGGCGGATCCAGCCCCAATTGCGCGAAGATTGCTCGCCCGCAATGCGCCCTTTTTCGCAGACCACTACTTTTTGTCCCCGCGCGGCCAGTTCTAGCGCGGCAGACATGCCCATAACCCCGCCGCCAATGACCACCACGTCACAGGCAGACGGCAGCGGCCCCGTAAATTGGGCAGGCGAGTTCATAGAAATGGGATGTGGCAAACTTGGCATAACATGGGCCCTTTTGGGGGCTAAAGAACACGCGCGCGCAGGCGGCGCAAGCCCCACCAAACCAGCGCCAATACCACGGGCACTGCCGCCGCCATCAGCAAGGTTTTGGGCAGGTGCAGCGCCTCGCCAATGGGGGTGGCGACATAGGCCACCAGCCCCAGCGCATAATAGCTGACCGCAACCACCGACAGCCCTTCGACCGTGTGCTGTAGGCGCAGCGCCATATCGGCCCGCGTGTCCATGCTTTGCAGCAAGGCTTGGTTCTGCGCCGATCGTTCCACATCCACCCGCGTGCGCAGCAGTTCCGCTGCGCGCGCCGCGCGTTCGGCCATTCCCGATAGGCGGGCTTCCGCCGCGCGGATGGTGCGCATCGCAGGATCATAGCGGCGCATCATAAATTCGGCAAAGGTCTGGCGGCCTGCCACGCGCACCTCGCGCAGCGCCTCAATGCGCTGGGTGACAATCGCCTCATAGGCCTTGGTCGCGGCAAAGCGGAAATTGTGGTTGACCGAAAGCGATTCCAGTTCTGCGGCGATGGAGAGCAGCTCGTGCAGGGCGGCGTCGGCGGGGCGGGCAGCCGCCTCGCGCCCATCAAGCCCCGTGACAAGGGCCGAAAGTCGCGGGTCAAGGGCGTTGAGTTGGCCAGATAGGGTGCGCGCGCGCGGCAGGCCTAGCATGGACATGGCGCGGTAGGTTTCAATCTCGCACAGGCGCTGCACAATGCGGCCAATGCGGCGCGCGCCCGTGCCTGCGCGCACAAACACGGCAAAGCGCATATATCCCGCAGGATCAATGCGAAAATCGCCCGCGACCACAGCGGCCCCATCGACCACCCGCGCCACGGCAAGGCTTTCGGGCACGAACCAATCGTCCAGCATGGGCAGGATGCTGTCTTCGTCATCGGGCAGCAATTCCACGCGGATCAGCACGGCCACAATCGCGCGGCCTGGGCTGGCGGCAATCCACCCCTCGGGCAGAACGGCGGCGCCAGCGGGGTCAAACGCGCGGGCATCAAGACCGGGGGTAAAGGCGGAATAGGTTACAAATTCGGTATGGCTTTCCCATTTCAAATCGGTGCGCCCCAATGTGGCCGCGTGATGGGTGGCATCGGGCTGCGGATGGGCTGCGCCGTGCAAATCCAGCAATTGCAGCAAATGCGCGCGATCAAAGCTGCGGTCGCGCGCATGGGCGGCGGTGGGTTCTTTGATCGCCAGATACACCACTTGGCAGGGGGCGGCCAGCGCGGGAAAGGGGCGCGCGTGCAATTCGTTCACAAGAGCATAGCGCAGGGGATGGTCGGGCAAAGTCATAGGGCAACCTGTTGCAATCTTTGGCGTTGCCCTGAAAATAGCCCATTTTGCGGCCGTGAACAGGGCGCGCGCAGCACACAGGCGTATACCGCCAAAAATGCAACAGATCGCGGCTTGGCAAGCGGCGGAATTGCGGCCAAAAAGATGCCAAATGGAGGGCGCGGTGACGGTTTGCATCATTCACACGGGCGGGACAATTGCAATGCGCGCGGGGCCAGACGGGCTGGCACCAGCGGATGGGGTGCTGGAGGCGGGCCTTGCCGCGCTGACCCGCGCGGGCATCGCGCGCGGCGCGACCGAGGTGGTGCACCTGACCCCCGCCATTGACAGCGCCAATGCGCGCTTTGCCGATTGGAACCGCATCGCGCAGCTGATTTACGCGGGCCAAAGCCGCTATGCGGGATTTGTTGTAACCCATGGCACCGATACACTGGCCTATACGGCGGCGGCGCTTAGCTTTGCGCTGGTCGGCCTGACGCGGCCCGTGATTGTGACGGGGTCTATGCTGCCGCTTGAGGCGGCGGGAACGGATGCACGACAAAATCTGGGGGATGCGCTGCTGGCGGCACGCCGCGCCCCCGCTGGGGTTTGGGTGCAATTTGCGGGAAAATTGATGGCAGGCGCGCGGGTGCGCAAGGTGCACAGCCATGCGATGGATGCCTTTACCGCGCGCGATGGCGGGCCAAGCCTGCGGCTGGGCGCGCCAACCCTGCTGCCCTATGGCGCGCCTGAAATTGCTGTGCTGAGCATGGCCCCGAACACCTCGCCCCGCGCCTTTGCCGCCGCGCTGGGGGCGGTGGACGGGGCCGTGCTGCGGGTGTTTGGTGCAGGAACAATTCCGAACGATCCTGAGATCGAGGCGGCGCTGATGGCCGCATCCGCGCGCGGTGCGCTGATGATTGCAGTGTCGCAATGCGACAATGGCGGAGTGGCCTTGGGCACCTATGCCGCAGGCGCGGCCATGGCGCGGGCAGGCGTGGTGGACAGCGGCCACATGACCGAATCCGCCGCCTATGCCAAGCTGGCCCATGCCCTTGGCCATGGCGGGCGGGCGGTTCTGATGCGGGATTTATGTGGGGAGACGGCGTAAGGGGGCGCTTCGCCCCCCTCGGAGCTATCGCTCCTCACCCCCAGAGGATATTTTTCGAGCAAGGAAGGAACAGACCCTCTGCTTGCTTCCTTGCTCTAAAAATATCCTGCAGGGGGGGAGCGAAGCGGGGGGGCGGCATACGCCCCCCTACCGTCAGTTGATCAAAGGCAGCAGCGCGTCCAAGGATTTCTTCGCATCGCCGTAAAACATCCGCGTGTTTTCTTTATAGAAAAGCGGGTTCTCGATGCCAGAATATCCCGTGCCTTGGCCCCGCTTTGAAACAATCACCATTTTCGCCTTCCAGCATTCCAGCACGGGCATCCCTGCGATGGGGCTGTTGGGGTCTTCTTGGGCGGCGGGGTTGACGATGTCGTTGGACCCGATGACAATGGCCACATCGGTCGATGGGAAATCATCGTTGATCTCGTCCATTTCCAGAACGATGTCATAGGGCACTTTTGCTTCGGCCAGCAGCACGTTCATATGGCCGGGCAATCGGCCCGCGACGGGGTGGATGGCAAAGCGCACGTTTTTGCCGCGTGCGCGCAGTTTGCGGGTGAGTTCTGACACGGCCTGCTGCGCCTGCGCCACGGCCATGCCATAGCCTGGAATGATGATGACAGAATCCGCATCATTCAGCGCGGCGGCCACACCGTCGGTGTCAATCGCCACTTGTTCGCCCGTGATTTCCATCGCGGGGCCCGTGGTGCCGCCAAAGCCGCCGAGGATTACCGAAATGAACGAACGGTTCATCGCCTTGCACATGATGTAGGACAGGATCGCGCCCGACGATCCCACCAGCGCGCCCACAACGATGAGCAGGTCGTTGGACAGCGAAAAACCAATCGCCGATGCGGCCCAACCTGAATAGCTGTTCAGCATCGACACGACCACGGGCATATCCGCCCCGCCGATACCCATAATCAGGTGGTAGCCGATGAAAAAAGCCAGCAGAGTCATGGCAATTAGCGGCCAAATCGCGCCCGTTTGCAGATAGACCCCCATCAGCACCAGCGAGCCAATGGCCGCCCCAGCATTGAGCGCATGACCGCCCGGCAGTTTTTTCGCCTTGCCATCTACGCGGCCTGCCAATTTGCCAAAGGCAATGACCGAGCCTGTAAAGGTAACCGCGCCGATGAACACGCCAAGAAACACTTCGACGCGCAAAATGGTCTGTTCCACTTCGGTTTTCTTGGCCAATAGGGCCGCAAACCCTTCTAGCGTTTTGCGGGCGGCATCATCCATCGCCAGCACGCGGGACAATTCCAGATCGGCGTTAAAGCCGATGAACACGGCGGCAAGCCCCACCAGCGAGTGCATGGCGGCCACCAATTGCGGCATTTCTGTCATTTGCACGCGCTGGGCGACGATCCAGCCAATCACGCCGCCTGCGGCGATAAGAACAGCCGCCAGCCATGCGCCCTGTGCTGCTGCCAGCGTGGCAATCACCGCCAGCGCCATGCCTGCAATGCCATACCACACGGCGCGCTTGGCGCTTTCTTGCCCCGACAAACCGCCCAAAGACAAGATGAACAGAACAGCAGCAATCACGTAAGCTGCGGTTGTAAAACCCATTTCCATCTGCCGTCTCCTTAGGATTTTTGGAACATGGCCAGCATACGGCGCGTGACCATAAAGCCGCCAAAGATATTGATGCCCGCCATAAACACCGACAGGCCTGCAAGGATCATCACCAAGGGCGCGTCAGACCCGATTTGCAAAATCGCCCCCAAGATGATGATGGAGGAAATCGCATTGGTCACTGCCATCAGCGGCGTGTGCAGCGAATGCGCCACATTCCAGATCACCGAGAAGCCGATAAAGCACGACAGCACGAAGACGATCAGGTGCGACATAAAGCTGGCAGGGGTGAACATGCCCGCCAGCAAAATCAGCGCGCCGCCGCCCACCAACATGCCCACTTGGGCGAGGGTTTGAGCGCGGAAAGCTGCCGTTTCGGCGGCGCGTTTTTCTTCGGCGGTCAGTTCTTTGACCTTTTCTTTCGGCTTTTGCGCGGCGATAGCGGCGATTTTGGGCGGTGGCGGCGGGTAGGTAATCTCGCCGCCATGGGCCACAGTTGCGCCGCGGATCACGTCATCTTCCATATTATGCACGATAACGCCGTCTTTTTTCGGGGTCAGGTCGGTGAGCATATGGCGGATGTTGGTGGAATAGAGCGTGGAGGCTTGGGCCGCCATGCGAGACGGAAAATCGGTATAGCCAACTATGGTCACGCCGTTATCCGATACGATTTTCTCATCTGGCACAGTTAAATCACAGTTGCCGCCGCGTTCGGCGGCCAGATCCACAATCACGCTGCCCGTTTTCATCATGGCCACCATATCCGCCGTCCACAGCTTTGGCGCGGGGCGGCCGGGGATCAGCGCGGTGGTGATGACGATGTCCATATCGGGGGCCAGTTCGCGGAATTTGGTAAGCTGCGCCTCGCGGAATTCTGGGGAGGAGGGGGCGGCATAGCCGCCTGTCGCCGCGCCGTCTTGGGCTTCTGCAAAATCGAGGAAAACAAAACTTGCGCCCATGGATTCGATCTGTTCGGCCACTTCGGGGCGCACGTCAAAGGCGTGAACGATAGCGCCCAGCGACACCGATGTGCCCGTGGCCGCAAGGCCAGCCACGCCTGCGCCCACGATCAGCACTTTGGCGGGGGGCACTTTGCCCGCAGCGGTGACCTGACCTGTAAAGAAACGGCCAAAGTTATTGCCCGCCTCGATCACGGCGCGGTAGCCTGCGATATTGGCCATGGATGACAGCGCATCCATTTTCTGCGCGCGGGAAATACGCGGCACCATATCCATGGCCACCACGGTTGCGCCTGCGGTCTTAACTGCCTCAAGCAATTCGGGGTTTTGCGCGGGCCAAAAGAACGAAATCAGCGTTTGACCAGCGCGCAGGGCCTTTGCCTCGGCCATCTCTGGCCCGCGCACTTTGACCAGCACATCGGCGGCCTTGACCACAGCGGCGGCGGTTTTCAGCACCTCGACGCCTGCGGCCTGATAGGCGGCATCAGAAAAGCCCGCCTTTACCCCTGCCCCTGCCTGAATAACGCAGGTATGGCCCAGTTTGACCAGTTGAGTGGCGGAATCAGGTGTCATCGCCACGCGATTCTCGCCCGCAAAAATTTCGGTTAAAGCCCCAATTTTCAACGGATATCCCCTTTCCTGCCACGCGGCCTGCGCGCTGTCCCTGCGCCAAAGCGCCGCTCTTGGGGCGCAATTAACGCGATTTTGCGCCGTTGCAACAGGGGCAAAGGCAGTTTTTCGATTATTGCGAGAAAATTATTTGCTTTGATATAAAATTTCGCCCCAAAGCCCGCGCGTTCCAATTGCGACCTTTGATGCGCCAAATTCGCCCGCCTTGCGAGCACGGCGCTTTGCAGGCAGGGTAGCGGCAACAGGAGGACTATAATGACCGATTTTGCCGCCACCAAAGCGATGTTCGATTTGCCCCAAGGGATGACCTATTTGGATGGCAATTCGCTGGGGCCATTGCCGCGCACTGCTGCGGCGCGCGTGGCGCAGGCGATCACCGATGAATGGGGCCAGATGCTGATTGGCGGCTGGAACCGCGCGGGCTGGATGGATTTGCCGCGCAAGTTGGGGGATCGCATCGCGGCGCTGATTGGGGCCGAAGCGGGCCATGTGGTGCTGGGAGATACGCTGTCGATCAAGTTGTATCAGGCGCTGGCCTCGGCGCTGGACATGCGTCCAACCCGCCGCGTGATCTTGTCGGACACGGGCAATTTCCCGTCTGATTTATACATGGCGACAGGGCTGTGCCGCACGTTGGGCGATGGTTACGTGTTGAAAACCGTGGCCCCCGAAAATGTGGCAGAGGCGATTGACGATAGCGTTGCGGTTTTGATGCTGACCGAAGCCGATTATCGCACGGGCCGCCGCCATGACATGGCAGCGCTAACCCGCGCCGCGCACGGCGCAGGCGCGCTGACCGTCTGGGATTTGGCCCATTCGGCGGGCGCCTTTCCCGTGCATCTGGCCGCCTGCGGGGCCGATTTTGCCGTGGGCTGCACCTATAAATACCTTAATTCTGGCCCAGGCGGGCCTGCCTTTATCTATGTCGCCCCCCGCCATGCCAATACCGCGCGCCCTGCCCTATCGGGCTGGCTGGGGCATGAGGCCCCCTTTGCCTTTGATCTGGATTATCGCGCGGGCGCGGGCATTGACCGTATGCGCGTGGGCACCCCGCCCATTTTGCAATTGGCCGCGTTAGAGGCGGCTTTGGATGTGTGGAACGGCGTTGATCTGAACGATCTGCGCGCGGCAAGCCAAGCATTGATGGATCAGTACATCGCAGGGGTCGAGGCGGCCTGCCCCGATCTGATCCTTGCCACCCCGCGCGAGCACGATGCGCGCGGCAGCCAAGTGTCCTTTCGCCACAGCCAAGCCTATGCTATTATGCAAGCGATGATTGCGCGCGGCGTGGTGGGCGATTTTCGCGCGCCTGATGTTATACGCTGCGGCTTTACGCCCCTGTTCATCGACGCTGGCGATGTGGTGCGCGCCGTTGGTGTGATTGCCGATATCATGCAAAATCAACTGTGGGATAATCCCGCCTATCAAACGCGCGCCAAAGTGACCTAAGGCGCGCGGTATGAAGTAGTTTAATTAAAGATATACACAAGATATTGTAGCTGTGCCTTTGACGCCCCCTTGATCTGCCTGTAAGGTCACACGCTGAACATGTGTGATTCTGATAAGGGCGTGCGGATGCTGAACAAACCAACTCTTTTTGCCGCACTGGCTGTTTTGGCACTTTCTGCCTGCACCCCTGATCCCAAATTGATCGAAGCAGGCCTTGTGGCCGCGCCAGAACCCAAATTGGTCGAAGGCGTGTATGGCGCGAAAGACGATGGCGCGTTTGCCATTCCCGCCGTGCCAGTTGAAAAAGTGCCCGCAGAATTTCAACGCGCCTCCGTCTACTATCCCAGCGAAGAGGCGGAGGGCACTGTTGTTATCAACCCGTCCGAAAAGCATCTGTACCTGATTACGGGCAAAAACCGCGCGCTGCGCTACGGCATTTCGGTGGGGCGCGATGGGTTTGAATGGGCAGGCACGGCGCTGATCACCTCGCGCCAGAATTGGCCCACGTGGACACCCCCGCCAGAAATGATTGCGCGCAAGCCTGAACTGGCGAAATGGGAAAAGGGCCAGCCCGGCGGGCCAGAAAACCCACTGGGCGCGCGGGCGCTGTATTTGACCACGAACGGCATCGATTATGGCTACCGCATTCACGGCACGCCTGAATGGTTTTCCATTGGCAAGAACGCCTCGTCGGGCTGTTTCCGCATGATCAACCAAGATGTGATGGATTTGTTTGAACGGGTGCAAGACGGGGCAAAGGTCATCGTTCTGAACAGTGATGGCAGCTATCCAACCCGTTTGGTCGTACCGCCCCCGCAACTGCCCAAAGAACCAGACGTGACGGTGACGCCTGTTGCCGTTACGGGCGATGATGCACCGCTGGTATTGAACCCCGCCTTGCTGGCCCCGCCTGCGCAAAGCACCGCCCCTGCGGCGGCGTGCACGGTGCCTTTGGTCAATGGTCTGTGCCCTGCCACACCCGCAGCCGCACTGCCGCCCGTCAGCCGTTCGGCCGCTGCGCCATGACGCGGTTTGACCACCTGCGCGCCGCGCCCTTTCATCTGGATGATGCAGGGGTGGCATGGGTGGCAGACACTCTGGCCACGCTGACCCCTGCGCAGCGCGTGGGGCAGTTGTTTGTGCATATCGTGATGGGCAATGATCCAGCGGCGCTGGACGCGATCTTGGCCCTTCATCCCGCAGGGATCACGCGGTTTTACAGCGCTGATCTGGGCTATGAAGAACGCTTTATCACCCGCGCGCAATCCGCCGCTGCCGTGCCGCTGCTGGTGTCTGCCGATCTGGAAGGCTCGCGCATGAGCCTGCCTTTTGCCACCGAAGTGCCCAATCCCTTGGCGCTGGCGGCAATCAATGATGTGGCCGCCACGCGCGAGATTAGCACGATTATGGCCGCGCAGGCGCGGGCGATTGGGATCAACTGGTCTTTTACGCCCGTCCTAGACATTAACGCCGCCTTTCGCAGCGCCATTGTGGCGACGCGCGGTTTTGGCAGTGATGTTGGCACAATCCAAAAACACGCGCTGACGCAAATTGACGTGTTTCAACGCCATGGGATGGCGGCCACTGTCAAACATTGGCCCGGCGAAGGGCATGACGACCGCGATCAGCATTTGGTCACCACCATAAACCCGCTGCCCATGCCCGAATGGCACACCAGCCACGGCGCGCTGTATAAGGCCGCAATTGATGCAGGCGTTATGGCGGTGATGAGCGCGCATATCGCCCTGCCCGCCTATGTGCTGGCGAAGAATCCCGATGCGGGGATCGAGGCGTATCGCCCCGCCTCGCTGTCGGCCACGCTTAACCAAGACCTGCTGCGCGGCGAGATGGAGTTTAACGGGCTGATCGTATCGGATGCCACATCGATGGCAGGATTTGGCGCATGGGGGCCGCGCCGTGAAACCCTGCCGCAAGTTATCGAAAACGGCTGTGATATCATATTGTTCTCGAACGATCCTGCGGCAGATTTCGCGCTGATCGAGGCGGCAATTGCCGATGGCCGCATCAGCCCCGCGCGGCACGAGGCGGCGCTGATCCGCATTCTGGGGCTGAAGGCGGCGCTGGGCCTGCACCACGGGGCCGCGCCCGCTGATCTGACCGAATTTGCGCCAGAAAAACTTGGGGCCACGCGCAAAGCCGCCCGCGCCATTACTGCCCGCGCGCCGACTTTGGTCAAAGATGTGCAGGGCATGCTGCCGCTAAGCCCCACCAAACACAAACGATTGGCTGTGTATTCTGGCGGGGTTGTAATGCCCTTTGTCCCGCAGCCGCTGCCACTGGATTTGCCAGATATGCTGGCGCGCGAGGGGTTTGAGGTGACGCTGCTGGGCGAGAATGCCCAGCCAGACCCTGCCAAATTTGATGCAATGCTGTATCTATTCGCCGAAGAAACCCTGCTGACGCGGGGGCGGATTTTTCTGGATTGGGCAAAGGTTGGCGGCAATTTTCAGCGCGCGATGGATCGCCATTGGTACGAGATTCCAACCGCGATGATCAGCTTTGGCTATCCCTATTACCTGTATGACGCGCCGCGCGTGCCGACCTATATCAACGCCTATGCCACGATGCCGACGATGCAAGAGGCTGTGCTGGAGTGCCTTTTGGGCCGCGCGCCTTGGGCAGGAACGCCGCCGCATGATCCTTTCTGCGGGCTTGGGGATGCGCGTTTCTGATGGAAAAAGGGGGCGCTTCGCCCCCCTCGGAGCTGCGCTCCTCACCCCCAGAGGATATTTGTCGAGCAAGGAAGCGGGCAGACCTTTTGCTTGCTTCCTCGCTCCAAAAATATCCTGCGGGGGTGAGCGAAGCGAGGGGGCGGCATACGCCCCCTTTCTTAGGCGCGTATCTTTTCCCCTTTGGGATCATAAAGCGGGGCCAGATGCACGGTGGCAGGCACGCGCGTGGCGGCCACGTCTAATTCATATTTTCCTGATAAAACAAAATCTTCTGCCACGTTCTTAGTGCGGATAAATCCGTATCCAATCGCCTTGCCCAGTGTATGACCATAGCCGCCAGAGGCGAGCCAGCCCACGCGCTGACCATCGCGATATATCGTCTCGCGCCCCAGCAGGGTGACGGATGGATCATCCACGGTAAAGCAGGCAAGCAGCTTATTCACCCCGCCCGCAACCTGCGCTTGCAGCGCGGCGCGGCCGCGAAAGGCTTGATCGGTTTTCAGTTTGCAGGCCCATGCCAGCCCCGATTCGATGGGCGTGTGATCGGGGCCAATTTCCGCGCCCCATGCGCGGTAACCCTTTTCCAGCCGCAGGGTTTCGATGGCGCGGTAGCCTGCGTTGACCAGCCCATCGCCCGCCCCTGCCGCCATCAGCGCGGTATAGACGGTTACCGCCATATCGGCAGGGAAATGCAATTCCCAGCCAAGTTCGCCCACATAGGTGACACGCAACGCCATCACCGTGCAACCCGCAACCGAGATATGGCGCGCCGTGGCAAAAGGGAAAGCGGCGTTAGATATATCGTCAGGGCAGACTCGGGTTAGAATATCGCGCGCGCGCGGGCCCATCAGGGAGAGAACAGAATTGGACGAGGTGATATCGGTCAGCGTGGCATTAAACCCTGTTAGGCCCTTGGATATCCAATGAAAATCGCGCGTGGCAAAGCCTGTGCCTGTGACGATATAATAGCTGTCATGGGACAGGCGTACAACTGTAACATCCGCCTCGATCCCGCCTTTGTCGTTCAGCATTTGGGTGTAGATCAGGCTGCCCACGGGCCGATCAACGCGGTTGGCGGCGATATGCGATAGGGCGGCTTCGGCATCTGGCCCTTGCAGAACAAATTTCGCAAAGGAGGTTTGGTCAATGAGCACCGCCGCCTCGCGCGCGGCTTTATGTTCGCGCCCAACGGCATCAAACCAATTGGGGCGGGCAAAGGAATAGCCATCTTTCGCGCCCGCAGGGCCAAACCAATTGGGCCGCTCCCATCCCATTTTCTCGCCAAACACGGCGCCTGCCTGTTCTAGGTGCGCATAAAGCGGGCTGCGGCGTGTGGGGCGCGCGGTTTGCATTTCTTCCGACGGCCAAGCAATGGTGTAATGCTTGCCGTAGGCTTCCAGCGTGCGGGCGCGCACCCAAGGCGTGCTGGTATGGGCGCGGCCAAAGCGGCGAATATCAACGGGCCACAGATCATAGGGCGCAGCCCCCGTGGCCGCCCATTCCGCCAGCGCCATGCCCGCGCCGCCGCCAGAGGCGATGCCAAAGGCGTTAAACCCCGCGCCGATGAACAGGCCGTTCAATTCTGGTGCCTCGCCCAAGATGAAATTGCCATCGGGGGTAAAGCTTTCGGGGCCGTTAAGCAGTTGTTTTACCCCTGCCGATGCCAGCGCTGGCACGCGGGCAATCGCATCATCCATGAACTGGCTGTAATGGTCAAAATCTGATGTCAACAGATCGAAATGGAACCCTTCGGGAATGCCATTTATGGCCCAAGGTTTCGGGTTTGGCTCGTACCCGCCCCAGACAAGACCGCCGACCTCTTCCTTCCAATAGGTGCGCCTGTCGGGGTCGCGCAGGGTGGGCAGGTTTGGGGTGACGCCGTCGATTTTCTCGGTGATCATATATTGATGTTCGACCGAGACGAGCGGCACATTGACCCCCACGATTGCCGCCAAGGTGCGCGTCCATTGGCCTGCGCAGAGGATCACCTTATCGCATTGGATCGTTCCAAATTCGGTTTCCACCCCAGTGACGCGGCCCAGATGGGTGATGATGCGCGTGACGGTCGTATCTTCGAATATCTGCACCCCTGACATGCGCGCGCCTTTGGCCAGACTTTGGGTGATATCAGACGGGTTCGCTTGCCCATCGGTTGGAAGATAGGCCGCGCCGACAAGATCGGAGATATCCATCAGCGGCCACAGGTCTTGCGCCTCGCGCGGGGTGAGAAGATGCATTTCAAGGCCAAAACTGGCGGCGGTGGTGGCTTGGCGTTTCACCTCGATCCAGCGATCTGCATTACAGGCAAGGCGCAGGCCGCCATTCATTTTCCAGCCCGTTTGCAGGCCTGTTTCTGCCTGTAAGTTTTTATACAGCTCGACCGAATAGCCCAAAAGCTGGGTGATATTGGCTGATGTGCGCAACTGCCCCACAAGGCCAGCGGCATGAAAGGTGGTGCCAGAGGTCAGCTTTTTACGCTCTAGCAGGACAACCTCGTCCATGATTTTGCCCAAGTGGTAGGCGGTCGATGCGCCGATGATCCCGCCCCCGATAACGATGGCGCGGGCAGATGTGGGCAGGGTTTTCATGGCGTTCCTTCAAATTGGGAATAGGCGGCGTGGTAGGTATCAAGGCAGGTGCTCGCATAGGCGGCATAGTCGAAATCAAGGGCGGAATGGTGCTGCGAGACCATGGCCCAAAGCGCCTCGCGCAGGGCGGCGGCGGCTTTCATCGCGGCGTATCGGCGGGGAAGATCTGCGGGGATGGTGCCGTAGTATTGCGCCAGCATTTGGGTTTCTTGGGGCGGGGTTAGGCCCATGTTGGCGGCAAATCCGCCAAGATCGAAGAGCGGGCTGCCCCAGCCTGCATAATCCCAATCAATCAGCCACAGCCGCGCGCCATCATGGATGAAATTGCCCGCAAGCAGGTCGTTATGGCCAAAGACCATGTCGATGGGCTGGGTTGCGCGTTCCAATATTTGGGCCTGCTGCATCAGCGCGCGAAGGTCTGCGGCGCGGGCGTGACCCTCGTCCATCAGCCGCGCGGCATAATCGCGCAGCACATGAAACACCCAAAACGCCTGTGCGCTGCCGCGCAGATGCAGCGGGATGTCGCGGTGCGCGCGGGCGATCAAGTCAACCGCCTGATGGCGCAGGGCGTCATCTTGAAAATCGGCGGGCGTCATGGTGCGCCCGTGGACAAAGCCGATCACCAACACGCGCGGGGCGTGGTGGATGACCGCTGGCGAGACGCCCGCAGCATGGGCTGCGATACTGGCGGCAAGTTCGCCCGCGCGCGATATGTGGTGCACGGGAATGTCATCGCCAATGCGCACCACATAATCGCCGCTATCATCCGTGACGCGGAAATTGACATTTGTGATCCCGCCCGACAGGACGGACAGGCGCGGCGTGCCGCGCCAAATGGGCAGGGATAGGGCGGTTTGGTCTGGGCTCATCATTCACCTTTGGGCCAGATTATCGCGGCACAATGATCTGGCAAGGCCAAAGCGCTGGACTTGCCGTGAAAAGGGGGGCTTTCCGCCCCCCGCTTCGCTCCCCCAGAAGGTATTTGGGGAGTTAGGAAGCGGGTGGGTGATCCGTTACTTCGGGCACGGCAAATACGTGGGGTAAGCGTGGCGATACCTGCGACGATCCTACGCAAGATTGTGCAAAGCCCCTACATCAGCGCGGCGACATCTAGCGCGATTTGGCGTTCCTCCTCGGCGGGTAGAATATGGGTATCGAACGGGCCCAGAAAGGCTAGCGCCGCCGTTATTGCCTCGCGCAACTGCGCGTCATTTTCGCCAATGCCGCCTGAAAAGGCGACGGCATCCAGCCCACCCATCAACGCGATCATCGCACCCGCGTGGCGGATCACGGCATGGGTGAACATGGCGCGGGCGTGGGGCGTGGCGTGGCGCATGTCGTTACTGCCTGATAGGGCCAGCAGGCCCGATTGGCGGTTGAGCAGCGCTTCGGCCCCGTCGATGCCGTGGCGGCGGGCAAGGGTTAGCACGGCGGCGCTGTCAATTGCGCCAGCGCGTGTGCCCATCATCAGCCCATCTTGCGGGGAATGGCCCATGGTGGTGGCGATAGAACGCCCGTCCAATATCGCACACAGGGATGCGCCATTGCCAAGGTGCATCCCCAGCAGGCGGCGGGGAAGTTTGGCGTGTAGGCGGCGCACCATGCTGGCATAGGACAGGCCGTGAAACCCGTAGCGGCGCAGGCCTTGATCCGCAGGAATGGCATAGCTGTATTCCTGCGGCGGGATGGTTGCATGAAACGCCGTGTCAAAGGCGGCATATTGCGGCAGGTCTGGGTGTAGGCGCGCGATGGCGTCAATGCAGGCCAGACCCGCAGGGTTGTGCAGGGGGGCCAGCGGCACGGCGGCGGTGATTTGGGCATGGATTGCGGGCGTGATCGCTTGCGTTGCGGTCAGGCCATCGCCGCCATGTACCACGCGGTGGGCAGCTGCCGTGAGGGGCGGCGCGCCCAAGGACGCCAATCCCTGCGCCAGTGCTTCGGCATGACCACCTGCGGGCAGCTGCGCCACGTTATGGGCGGCGACCATATCGCCCCCGTCGAACAGCGCGAGTTTGACCGAGGATGACCCAGCATTGACCACCAGCAGCATCAGATCACCGCCTTGGCCAGACCGATTAGCGCCAGCACCGCCAGCAGCCCAATGGCAAAGCGGCGGAAATCAGACGGGGCGACGCGCAGAAATTGCCGCCCGCCGACCCAGACCCCGAACACGATGATAGGTGCGGAGAGGGCTGCGGCATAGACCGTGTCCCATGTGACCATGCCGTGCCACCACATCAGCGGGGCCGAGAAGATATCCAGTATGGCGAAATAGGCAATCAGCGTGGAGCGAAAAGCGTTTGCAGGCATGGACTGCGCGGTAAAGAAACTGGCCACGGGCAGGCCTGCCATGCCCACGGCATTGGCCGCCCCAGCAAACACCCCCACCGCCCCCGTTGCGGGCAGGCCTTGGCTGGGCAAGACCCAGCCGCGCAGCAGCACGGCGCACATGGCCAGCACGTAAAGCGCGACCACGGCGCGCACGGTATCCACGGGCACTTGCGTTATCACCGCCAGACCCAAGGGCAGGCCAATCACCGCACCGCCCAGCAGCACCCAAACCAGCGGCCAGCGCACATCGCGCGAGATGCCGCGCCATTGCTGAAAGGTCAGGCCAAATTCGCAAAACATCACGACGGCCGCGAAATACAAAGGGTTGGTGACCAGCGCCGAGGCCGACACCACCAGCGCCGAAAAGCCAAAGCCCGAATAGCCGCGTACAAAGGCCGCGAGCAAAAAGACCGCGCCCATATAGAGCGCGGCCATTGGCGATAAATCGAATGGCAGGGTCATTCGGCGGCCATGTCGGCGGCGGAAATTCCCGCCACCGCGACAGGCTTTTTCATCGCATCGCGGCGGAAAGGCTCGCCCAGTTCTTGGTTGATCATCGCCTCGATCAGGGTGGTTTTGCCTGCCTTTTGATCTTCGATCGCTTGTTTTAGGGCGGCGGTCAACTCCTCCATCGTGCGGGCGACCACGCCTTGCAGCCCGCAAGCGCGCGCGATGCCTGCATAGGAAACCTGCGTATCCAGTTCGGTGCCGACAAAGTTATCATCATACCACAGGGTCGAATTGCGCTTTTCCGCGCCCCATTGGTAATTGCGGAACACCACTTGTGTGACCGCTGGCCATTCGGGGCGGCCAATGGCGGTAAGCTCCGTCACCGCAATGCCGAACGCGCCGTCGCCCGAAAAGCCCACCACAGGCACATCGGGGCAGGCGATTTTTGCACCCACAACGGCGGGCAGACCGTAACCGCAAGGGCCAAACAGACCCGGTGCCAGATATTTGCGCCCTTCGTCAAAGCTGGGGTAGGCATTGCCAATGGCGCAGTTGTTGCCAATGTCGGACGAGATGATCGCCTCGCGCGGCAGGGCGGCTTGGATAGCGCGCCATGCCATGCGGGGGCTCATCCAATCGGGCTTGGCGGCGCGGGCGCGCTGGTTCCATGTGGTGCCTTCATCGTCATCCTCGTGATCCATGGATGACAGCGCCTGCGCCCAAGCGGATTTGGTTTGCGCGATGGTGGCGCGGCGGGCATCGCGGCCTGCCTCGCCTGCATGGGGGGTAAGGCGTGCCAAAATCCCGCGCGCAACCGCGGCCGCATCGCCCACAATGCCCACAGTTACAGGTTTGGTCAGGCCAATGCGGGCGGGGTTGATATCAACTTGGATGATCTTGGCGCTGGTTGGCCAATAGTCCAGACCATAGCCTGGCAGGGTGGAAAACGGGTTTAGGCGCGTGCCAAGGCACAGCACCACATCGGCCTGTTTGATCAGCTCCATCGCGGCCTTGCTGCCATTGTATCCCAAGGGGCCAACGAACAGCGGGTGGGATGCGGGGGCGGCATCATTGTGCTGATAGCCCACACAAACGGGCGCATCGAGGCGTTCAGCCAGCGCCATCGCATCGGGAATGGCCGCGCCCAGCACCACGCCTGCGCCGTTTAGAATAACGGGAAACTTGGCGGATGACAGAAGTTCCGCCGCCTGCGACAGCGCCGCATCGCCGCCCGATGGGCGTTCAAATTCGACCATAGCGGGCAGGTTGATATCAATGACCTGCGTCCAATAATCGCGCGGCATATTGATTTGAGCGGGGGCACTGGTGCGGCGGGCGTTCAAGATCACGCGGTTCAGCACCTCGGCCACGCGGGAAGGATCGCGCACCTCTTCTTGATAAGCGACCATGTCTTTGAACAGGGCCATCTGCTCGACCTCTTGAAAGCCGCCCATGCCGATGGTTTTATTCGCCGCCTGCGGGGTGACCAGCAGCAAGGGCGTGTGGTTCCAATAGGCGGTTTTGACGGCGGTGACAAAATTGGTAATCCCCGGCCCGTTTTGCGCGATCATCATCGACATACGGCCCGACGCACGGGTGTAGCCATCGGCCATCATCCCGCCCGACCCTTCATGCGCGCAATCCCAAAAATTGATGCCAGCACGCGGGAACAAATCGGAAATCGGCATAAAGGCCGACCCGATAATGCCAAAAGCATCGGTGATGCCATGCATTTGCAACACTTTAACAAAGGCTTCTTCGGTGGTCATTTTCATGGGGCGCACTCCTGTTTTGCGGCACCTTATGCGTTGCTGCGCGCGGGGCTTAGGGCCAGTGGTACGGGCGGCATAAGGCCAGCTAAGCCTTGATCGCCTTGGCAATCCGCGCAATGCCTTCGGGTATCTTGGCTGGCGCAATCGACGAATAGCCAAGGCGGTAGAATTGGTTTTGCGGGCGGGCGGGGTCGAAGAAGGATTTCCCCGCCTCGATCAAAACCCCATCCCCGCGCAGGCGCAGCGCCAGCGCCTCGGTATCTGTGCCCTGCGGCGCGCGCATCCAAAAGCTTGATCCGCCAAAACCGCCCTGCCCTGCCACTGTAAGCCCCGCCTCGGCGATGGAGTCCGCCATGATCTGACGGCGGCGTTTATAGGCAGCGCGCATACGGTTGATCAGCGCGTCGTAATGGCCAAGGGATAGGAAATAGGCCACGGTGCGCTGGATATGGCCAGGTGGATGGCGCAGCAGCATCAGGCGCAGGGCCCGCGCCTCGCGGATGAAAGAGGCAGGCCCCACCAGATAGCCAAGGCGCATCCCCGGAAAGACCGATTTGGAAAAGCTGCCGACATAAATCACCCGTCCCTCGCTGTCCAAAGACTTTAGCGCGGGGGAAACGGGTTTTAGAAAAGACATCTCGAATTCGTAATCGTCTTCCACAATCACAAAATTGTCGCGCGCGGCGGCGGCCAGCAGGGAAACGCGGCGATCCAGCGGCATGGTCGCGTTGGTGGGGCATTGGTGGCTGGCGGTGGTGAACACCACATCAATGCCTTTCGGAATGGCATCGGGCGGAAGGCCGCCTTCGTCGATGTCAACAGATGTCACATCCGCGCCTTGCCCCGCCAAAATGCCGCGCAGGCCCGAATAGCCGGGGTTTTCCACCGCCGCGCGCCGCCCCGCGCCCAGCAGCAACTGCGCCGCAATCCACAGCCCGTTTTGCGCGCCAAGGGTCAGCAGCACCTCATCCTCGCGCGCGGCAATGCCGCGCCGTGGCAGGATGGATCGCAGCAAATATTCAATGAGCAGCGGATCATCGCTGTCATATAAATCTGATGTCAGCACCCCAAAATCGCGCCGCCCCAGCGCCCGCAGCGCGCATTGCCGCCAGTTTTGATGATCGAACAGCGTCGCATCGGCTTGGCCATAGATGAACGGATAGGGATAACTTTCCCAATCACGCGGGCGCGGCACGCCTGCCACGCCTGAAAAGCGCCGCCCCGTCCACTGGGCAAAATCCACCCCTTCGCGGCGCGGCGCTCGGGCTG
>JAIXVS010000364.1 GCA_027482795.1 Rhodobacter sp. | reverse complement strand
TTCTTCTTCTCTCTTTTGACCCAGCATCTAAGGGGTTTGATGTGCCGCTGGCAAGTGTTTGCTGATATTTGCGCGCTTTTAGGCCGACCACGTGACGATACGGTGACGCACTGGTTGTGGGGGGCGCCGTGTAAAATCACCTTGATATGCGCCAACTTGCGCGGGATAACGCGGCCATGAACACGCTTCTTACCCTTGGCCACGGCTATTGCGCCGAAGAACTTGCCGCCCGCCTTATCCCGCAGGGATGGCAGGTGATTGGCACGGCGCGCACGCCCGCGCGCGCCGCAGACATGGCGCAGGCTGGGGTCGAGGCGCTGATCTATCCATGCGATCTAACCCCCGCCCTTGCCCGCGCCAGCCATATTTTGATCAGCGCCGCACCCAACGCCGAGGGAGATGTTTTTCTGGCCGAGGCGGGCGATGCCATTCGCGCAGCGCGTCCAAAGTGGGTGGGCTATCTTTCGACCACGGCAGTTTATGGTGACCATCAGGGCGCGTGGGTTGATGAAGACACCCCCCCCAAACCGCAATCAGGCCGCGCCACCGCCCGCGTTTTGGCCGAACAGCAATGGCTGGCCACGGGCCTGCCCGTGCATATCTTTCGCCTTGCGGGCATCTATGGGCCAGGCCGCGGCCCATTCCAGAAAATTCGTGACGGGTCTGCCCGCCAAATCATCAAAAAGAACCAAGTCTTCTCGCGCACCCATGTTCAGGATATTGCCCAAGTGCTGGCGGCATCTATGGCCGCGCCCCATGCAGGGCAAATCTATAATGTTTGTGATGATAACCCCGCACCGCCAGAAGAGGTGCTGTGCTATGCCGCCGATCTGCTGGGGGCCCCGCACCCGCCCAAGATCACCTTTGAAACTGCCGTTCTGCCCGACATGGTGCGCAGCTTTTATGCCGAATCCAAACGCATCAGAAATGATAAAATCAAATCCGCGCTTGGGGTGAAACTGCTATATCCCACCTATCAGGCAGGGCTAACCGCGCTTTTGAAATCAGACCCTTAGGTCTAAATCCAGCCCTGCGCCGCCAGCCAATCCATCGCAAACTGAACAGCGCCTTTTGCCAGTGCCAGCCCCTGCTGTGCCAGTTCCAGCGCTTGCGGCACAATCACCTGCACCTGATCGCGCAGCCCGTTAACAAGGGTGATATACTGCCCCACGGGTTCGGCCAGCTGTGGCACAGCTTTCGCCAAATCGGGGCCAAAAACATAGCCCGCCGCCGCCGCAAGCGCCGCCAAAATAACCGTATAAAACCCAGCGCGTCCGCCCGATGTCTTGCGCGGTTTTGGCATGTCGGCGGCAAATTCGTTGCGCAGGCCTTGGCCTTGCTGCGCGCCTGTATTGGGCTGTGGCATCGCCTGCGCAATCGGGGGTGCGGCAAACGTCGGCGCGCTCGGGGTCGCGCCGTCGTCATTCAACCCCTTAATGCGGGCCACACGGCGGGGCGCAACGCGCGGCGCGGGGGCCACAAAATTCGATCTTTGGGCCTGCGCGTTCTGGTCGGCATCCAGTTCCGCCTCGATATCGCGCAGATCACTATCCCTGTCTTGTTCGGGCCGATAAACGCCCGCCTGCCCCTCGTATGGCGCGCCAGCGGGCCGCTGCCCTGCATCATTTGCAACCATCGCATCCAGCGCGGCCTCTGGCCCATCATCTTGCGGCGCGGGTTTGGCTGCCGCATTCGCGCGCGCTGCATCTTCGGCGCGCTTGGCCTCTTCCAGCGCGACCTCTTCGCGCAAAACGCGCATCGCCTCTGGGTCAAGCTCGCGCCGTGGAATGGGCGCTGGCCCTTCTTTGCCCTGCGCCAAAGGCGGCGGCGGATCATACAGCGCCGATTCTACCGCGTAATCGGTTTCAAAATCGGGATGGGCCTGAAACCAACCATGGCCGCAGTTGGAACATTGCACATCGCGCCCCTCAAAGGGGATAGCCGAGGTGCCAACCTCGTATTCAGCATCGCAGTTGGGGCATTGCAGGCGCATCGGCTGCCAAATCCACTGGGTTATTGTTTTGCAAACTCTATCAACCTTCTGCCTGCACTAAAAGCCCCCGATCAGCCAGCCCGAATTTTTGGAAAGCGGGCCATGTGCCAGCACCCATGCACCATTGAATCCCGCGCGCCCTTAGGCAATGGTAGGTTGTAGAAAACGGCGGTCAAAGGGGTTAGCGCGTGATAGCGTTCGAGGGCGTGTCTTATGGCTATGACGGCAGTAACCTGTTGGCCGACATCAACCTGCGCCTTGCGGCAGGCTCGTTTCATTTTCTGACAGGCCCCTCAGGCGCGGGAAAATCCACCTTTCTGAAACTTTGCTATGCCGAACTGCTGCCCAATTCGGGCCGCGTCACGATCATGGATCAAATCGCAGCATCGATGAGCCGCGACGATATCGCCTTTGCCCGCCGCCGCATTGGCGTGGTGCATCAAGATTGCCAATTTTTAGATCATCTGCCTGTGGATGAAAACATCACCTTGCCCCTAACTGTGTCTGGCCAAGTTGCGCAGCCGCGCGATTTGCGCGAACTTATGGATTGGGTCGGCCTTGCCCCACTTGCCCGCGCCTATCCGCCCCAGCTTTCGGGCGGCGAGCGCCAGCGCGCCGCCTTGGCCCGCGCCGTGATTATGGGGCCAGATGTGATTTTGGCAGACGAGCCTACGGGCAACCTTGATTGGGATATGTCCCTGCGCCTGCTGACACTGCTGATGGAACTCAACCGCATGGGCAAAACGGTGCTGATTGCCACCCATGATATGAACCTCATCCGCCAAGCCAAATCCCAAGTCGCCGCGCGCGTTCTGCGCATTTCAAACAAGCGGATTCAGCTCGCGGGGGCGGATTTGTAATGCGCCCCAGCCAAGCCATCGCATCCCTGCGCGCCAGCCTAACCCCCGATGGCAGCGCCGATAGTATCGTACCGCCTTCGGGCCACACGGCATGGCTGACAACCTTTACCGCAGGTGCCATGGCCTTTTTGGCGGTGTTCGCGCTGGCCTTGGCGCTGGCATCGGGGCGCTTGGCAGAACGGTGGTCAGACGCGCTGGAACGCACGGCCACAGTGCGCCTTTCTGCGCCCCAAGACCAGATTGACCTACAAATTCAGGCCGTGCTGAACGTGCTGCAAACCACACCGGGCATTGCCAGCGCGCGCGCGCTGACGGCAGACGAACAGCGCGCGCTGCTCGCCCCGTGGTTTGGCCCCGATCTGCCCGTCGATACCCTGCCCCTGCCCCGCCTGATCGAGATTAACGAAGATACCAGCGGATATGACAGCGAGGGTTTGCGCCAACGCCTTGCCGCCGAAGCCCCGGGCGCAGTGCTGGATGATCACACCCGCTGGCGCAAACCGCTGGCGGTTGCGGCCCAGCGCCTGCGCCTTTTGGGGTTTTTGTCCATCGCGCTGATCACGGGGGCAACAGCGGCGATGATTACACTGGCCGCCAGTGCCGCACTGGCCGCCAATGCGGGCGTGATTAAGGTGCTGCGCCTTGTGGGCGCGCGCGATGGCTATATCGCCGCCGCCTTTGTGCGCCGCTTTACCCTGCGCGCGCTGGCGGGCGCGCTGGCAGGCACTTTGGCGGGGATGATCGCCGTATCCATCCTGCCCGCCGCGGACGAGGCTGGCGGATTTCTAACTGGCCTTGGCTTTCAGGGCTGGGGCTGGATGACGCCACTTATTCTGCCGCCCTTGGCGGGGGTTGTCGCCTATTTTGCCACCCGCGCCGCCGCCATTCGTAAGTTAAAGGAATTAACCTAATGCCCCATTTTATCCGCCAGCCCCTTCGCTGGCTGGCCTCATTGATATTCATCATTCAAATGTATCTGGCCATGGCCGTTACGGCCATCATTTATCTGCCGCGCGCCATCGCCTCGCCGCAAGGCGCGGCCGATGCGGCCCATGCCTATTGCCGTTGGGTGTTCTTTTCGCTGCGCATTTTGTGCGGGCTGCGCGTGGAAACACGCGGCACGCCCCCCACGGGCCAAGTGCTGGTTGCGGGCAAGCACCATAGCTTTTTGGACATTATGATGATCTATGCCGCCATTCCGCGTGGTAAATTTATCATGAAGGCTGAACTGCGCTTTGCCCCCATCCTCGGCTGGTTTGCGCTGCGTATGGGCTGCGTGCCCGTGGCGCGCGGCAAGCGCGGCGCGGCGATTGCCGCCATGCTGGACGCCGTGGCGTCAGGGCGCGAAATGCCGGGACAAATGGTGATCTACCCCCAAGGCACCCGCGTGCACCCCGATGCCAAAGCGCCCTATAAACGCGGCACGGCGGCGCTTTACGCCGAACTGGGCCAGCCCTGCGTGCCCGTGGCCACCAATGCAGGCGTGTTCTGGCCCAAGCGCGGCATCATGCGCCATTCAGGCACAGCAGTGATCGAATTTCTGCCCGAAATTCCAAATGGCCTGCCATCCGACGAATTCATGGCGCGGGTCGAGGCCGCCATTGAACCTGCATCCGATGCTTTGGTGCGTGAGGCGCGGGCTTTGATGAAAACGGCGTAACCAAAGGGGGAACAGATGGACTGGATCACCGATTTAGACGGCCTTCACAGCCATTACGGCATCCCCAAACCGCCCGCCTTAAGCAAAGTCGCGGGGCATCTAACCCCCAGCTACCGCGCCTTTATCATGGCATCGCGATTTTGCATCCTGTCCACTGTGGGCGATGAAGGCGTTGATGGCAGCCCGCGCGGCGATGCGGGGCCAGTGGTGACCGAACTGGACGCGCGCACCCTTGCCCTGCCCGATTGGCGCGGCAATGACCGCATCGATTCCCTGCGCAACATCGTGCGCGATGGACGGGTGGCGCTGTATTTCATGGTGCCAGGATCGACGACTTCTGTGCGCGTGAATGGGCGCGCAAAGCTGACCGCCGATTTGGCACTGCGCCAGCGCTTTGAACGGGACGGGCAAAACCCGCGCACCGTGATTGTGATTGCGATAGACGAGATTTATTCCCAATGCGCCCGCGCCCTACAGCGCTCGGCACTGTGGACAGCGGGCGATTGTTCGGCAGGCCTGCCATCCGTTGGCCAAATGTTGCAAGACGCCAGCCAAGGCGCGATTGACGGGGTGGAATATGACCGCGACCGCGCCACCCGCGCGCATTTGAACTGGTGGTAGGGTCTAGGGTCTGGACTCGCTCATCTTACCCCACCAGTTTGGCAGATTTGACCAGAGGCAAGGCATAAGCCCGCAGGAATAGCGGCGCTATTTCAAGGGCTTATAACGCCGCATCTGGTCAAATCCGCCAAACCCAAAAGGGCGCGAAGACATCGCGCGCTCAAAGTCTTGCGTCCCTTGCGCGGGCAACCAGCCCGCTCTGCGTGCCGCAAACCTTTGATCATCACGATTTTTTCGCGCTGGTGGGGAAAGATGAGCGAGTCCAGACCCTAGGCCAGTTTCAGCGCGATAATCCCCGCCAGCAGCAGCAAAATGCCAAGAACGCGCAGGGCATTTATCGGCTCGCCCAACAACACGACGCCGAAAATCACCGTGCCCATAACCCCAATGCCCACCCACACCGCATAGGCCGTGCCCACGGGCAGCGATTTCATCGCCAGCGACAGCAGCCAAAAGCTGCCAAACGCGGTGATAACGGTAAAGGCCGACGGCCAAAATTTGGTAAAGCCTTCAGAATACTTTAGGCCCAGCGCCCAAGCCGTTTCCAAAATCCCCGCAATAATGATCAACAGCCAAGGGTTCACGCCGCCCATTATGCGGCCAGCCCTTTGCTGCCCATGCCCAAAAACTTCTGACGGCGGTCTTTGATCAGCCAATCAGATGATTTGCCCGCCATATCGCCCAGCATGGCCTCAATCGCCTTGCCCACCGCTTCGATGGTGGCCTTGCGGTCGCGCTGTGCGCCGCCCAATGGCTCGGTGATAATGCGGTCAATCACGCCCAGCTTTTGCAAATCTTGCGCCGTCAGGCGCAGCGCCTCGGCCGCCTCGCGCATTTTTTCGGCGTCTTTCCACAGGATCGATGCGCAGCCCTCGGGCGAGATCACCGAATAGACCGAATGTTCCAGCATGGCGATGCGGTTGGCCGTGGCAAAGGCCACCGCCCCGCCAGACCCGCCTTCACCGATGATGACCGACACCACAGGCACGCCAATTTCCAAACACTTGGCGGTTGACCGCGCAATCGCCTCGGCCTGCCCGCGCTCCTCGGCCCCTTTACCTGGATAAGCGCCGGGCGTGTCGACCAGCGTGATCACAGGCAGGCGGAACCGATGCGCCAAATCCATCAGCCGCACCGCCTTGCGATATCCTTCAGGCCGCGCCATGCCGAAATTGCGTTCAATGCGGCTTTTCGTGTCATTGCCCTTTTCTTGGCCAATCACCACCACAGGCAAATCGTTAAACCGCGCCAACCCGCCCATCACGGCATGATCATCGGCAAAGCCGCGATCCCCTGCCAGCAGGGTAAACTCTTGGAACAGGTTTTCAATATAATCCTTGGCATGGGGGCGGTCGGGGTGGCGGGCCACTTGGCATTTCTGCCATGGGGTCAGGGATTTATACATATCCTTCAGCATCTGGCCCGCCTTGCGATCCAGCCCTTCGGATTCTTTGGCAATGTCCATCGCAGGGTTGGCCCGCGCCATGGCGCGCAGCTCTTCGGCCTTGCCTTCGATTTCCGCCAAGGGCTTTTCAAACTCGAGGTAGTTCATCAGATGCTCCCGCTGTTTGGCCCTATATGCGCAAAGCGGGGGCAAAGTGCAACGGGCAGGGCGGATGGAGAGCGCGCAAAGGGGGGCACGCCCCCCTGCGTGCCAGCAAGCTGGCCCGCTCCCCCGTGGATATTTGGGAAGAAAAGAAGCGGGGGGCTGCTCAAGAGGCGGCGAGCATTTCGGCCTGTTTCACAATCACTTCGGCCTGTTTAATCGACGCGATGTCCACAAGGCGGCCTTTGTAAACCGTGGCCCCCTCGCCGCGCGCCTTGGCGTCTGCCATCGCGGCCAAAATCTCGCGCGCCTCGGCCACAGCGGCCTCGCTGGGCGTAAAGACGCTATTGGCCAGCGCAATTTGTTTGGGGTGAATGGCCCATTTGCCCACCATGCCCAGCGTGGCGCAGCGGCGGGCTTGGGCCAAGAACCCCTCATCATCGGAAAAATCGCCAAAGGGGCCGTCCACGGGCAAAACGCCATGCGTGCGGCAGGCGGCGACAATGGCGGCCTGCGCCCAGTGCCACGGATCGGGCCAATGCTTCGCCCCGCCTTGCAGCATATAATAATTCTCCTGCGTGCCGCCGATGCCCGTGGTCTGCATCCCCATCGATGCCGCAAAATCGGCAGCACCCAAAGACATGGCAACAAGGCGGGGGCTGGCGGCGGCGATTTCCTCGACATGAGCAATGCCTGCGGCAGATTCGATAATCACCTCAAAGGTAATCGGTTTTGTCCGCCCCTTGGCGCGTTCAATCGCCGTGACCAGCGCGTCCACGGCGTAAACATCCGCCGCGCAGCCGACTTTGGGGATCATAATTTGGTCAAGGCGACCGCTAGATTGTTCCAACAAATCGACCACATCTTTATACCAATATGGCGTATCAAGGCCGTTGATCCGCACTGACAAGGTTTTGCTGCCCCAATCCACCGCCCCAATCGCCGCGATGATATTGGCGCGCGCGCTGTCTTTGTCACTGGGCGCGACCGAGTCCTCCAAATCAAGGTTAATCACATCCGCCGCTGATGCCGCCATTTTCTCAAACAAGGCAGGCCGCGATCCAGGGCCGAACAACTGGCAGCGGTTGGGGCGGGCGATGGGGGCGGGCTGGGCGCGGAAGGACATTTTGTATCGCAATCATATTTCGTTTTTTGCTACCAATTCGATATATAGTTGCGCAGATGTACGCAAGTGCATTTTGCACACGCGGCATAAACTGCCACAGCGCCGCACCGCTTCCCTTTTCCCTGCCCCCGCGCCAGAATGCGGAATGATCACAGTAACCCACGACCGCTTCGCCCTGCGGGACACCTTCACCATCTCGCGCGGCAGCAAGACCCATGCCGATGTGGTGACCGTGCGCATTACGCGCGGCGGGCATACGGGCATCGGCGAATGCGTGCCCTATGCCCGCTATGGCGAAACGCTGGAAAGTGTGGCCGCGCAAATCGCCAGCCTGCCCGCTGAGATCACCCGCGCCGCCCTGCAAACCGCCCTGCCCGCAGGGGCGGCGCGCAACGCCGTTGACTGCGCGATGTGGGATTTAGAGTGTAAAGCGCAGGGCAGGCGCGCTTGGGAACTGGCTGGTCTTCCCGCCCCCAGCCCCGTGCAAACCGCCTTTACCCTGTCGCTGGATACCCCCGATGCCATGCGCGCTAAGGCCGCCGCCAACGCCCACCGCCCCATTCTCAAAATCAAACTTGGCACGCCAGATGATATGCCGCGATTAGAGGCCGTGCGGCAGGGCGCGCCGCGTGCAACCCTGATTATCGACGCGAATGAGGGCTGGACGCCCGACATATACACCCACCTTGCCCCCCACCTGATCCGCCTTGGCGTGGCACTGGTAGAACAGCCTATGCCAGCGGGGGCCGATGACATGCTGGCCGAAATCGCCCGCCCCCTGCCCGTGTGTGCCGACGAATCCGCCCATGATGCCGCATCCTTGCCCGCGCTGGTGGGGCGTTATGATATGGTCAACCTAAAGCTGGACAAAACGGGCGGGCTGACCGAAGGCCTGATCTCGCGCGACACGGCACGCAAACTTGGCCTGCGCGTGATGGTCGGCTGTATGGTTGGATCAAGCCTTGCCATGGCCCCAGCCAGCCTGATGGCGCAGGGCGCAGATTACGCAGACCTTGACGGCCCGCTACTTCTGCGCGAAGACCGCGCAAATGCCCTGCATTATGACGCGCAGGGCCTACACCCGCCACCACCAGACTTATGGGGATGATATGAGCCGCACCGTCTATGTAAATGGGGCCTACCTGCCCGAAGAACAGGCCACTGTGTCAATCTTTGATCGCGGTTTTCTGATGGCGGATGGGGTGTACGAGGTGACGTCCGTTCTGGATGGCAAGTTAATTGATTTTGCAGGCCACGCCGCGCGACTGGCGCGCAGCCTGTCGGAACTGGACATGGCCAGCCCATGCACCGATGCCGAATTGCTGGACATCCACCGCGAATTGGTGCGCCTGAACGGCATTGAAGAGGGCATGATCTACCTGCAAGTTACGCGCGGCAACCCGGGCGATCGTGATTTTGCCTATCCGCCCGCAGATACCAAACCAACCCTTGTGCTGTTTACCCAAAACAAGCCTGGCCTTGCCAATGCCCCTGCCGCCAAAACGGGGTGGCGCGTTATTTCTGTGCCCGATATGCGCTGGGGGCGGCGCGATATTAAAACGGTGCAGCTTTTGTACCCGTCTATGGCCAAAATGGCGGCCAAGGCGGCTGGGGTGGATGATGCATGGTTTTTGGAAGACGGGCACATCACCGAAGGCACGTCCAACAACGCTTATATCGTGAAAGGCAACACCATCATCACGCGCCCCTTGTCCAATGACATTTTGCACGGCATCACCCGCGCCGCGCTCTTGCGGCTGGCGGCAGGCGCGCAGATGAAGGTCGAAGAGCGCGCCTTTACGCTTGATGAGGCGAAATCGGCGGATGAGGCGTTCATCACCTCGGCCAGCGCCTTTG
>JAIXVS010000312.1 GCA_027482795.1 Rhodobacter sp. | reverse complement strand
GCCTCCATCGCGGCTTGGCGCAAGGTGGCATTGGCCACCCCTTCGCCACTGCCTGACCCTTCGCGCATGTCTTGCGCAAAGCGGAATCCATCCAGACGGCCAGCATATTCGCCTTCGACCATCACTTCGCCCTTATCGTTCACCTCGGCCACGAGGGTCTCCTTCTGTTTCAACCGCCGCATCAACATGCTGGTGCGGCGATCTACAAATCTTTGTGCAAGCGCCGTGTGCAGCGCATCCGATAGACGGTCCTCTACAGCACGCGTCGCCTGCCGCCAATGGTCTTCGTTCTGCACCCACCCGTCTGCGGTGGCAACATATGTCCAAGTCCGGATATAGGCCAGACGTTTTGACAGCGTGTCAATATCGCCCGTGCTTTTGTCGATGCGTTCCACCGCTTTTTCGATCCAATCATGCGGGATCCGCGTGCGCGCAAGGCCGCGCCCCGTCAGAAAGCCGAAAATCATCGCCAAAAGGCTGGCGTGTTCGGTTTCCGACGCCCCGCGAAAATCGGGAATGCGGCAAACATCCCACAGCAGTTTAATCCGCTGCGGGCTGTCGAGTTTTTCAGCCACTTCGGGCATTTGGGACAGGGTTTTCAGCGCGACCACATCATCTGCATCGCGCGCGCGCGTCAGCCAAGGGTCTGATGTGGGGGCTTCCAAACTGCGGATCAGCCTGTCCACGCTGCCAAATTCCAATGCGGGGTTGCGCCAATACAGCTTGCGAATGGGGTCAAACCGATGCGCCTCGATCGCCTCGATCACTTCGGGGGGAATCGGGCGCACCTCGCCCGTGGTGCCAAAGGTGCCGTTTTGCACGTGCCGCCCCGCGCGCCCCGCAATTTGCGCCAGTTCCTGTGGATACAGCGCGCGCATCCGCCGCCCGTCAAATTTGCCCGTAGCGGCAAAGGCAATGTGTTTGATGTCCAGATTAAGGCCCATGCCAATGGCATCGGTGGCGACCAAATAATCCACCTCGCCGTTTTGATACAGCGCCACCTGCGCATTGCGCGTGCGCGGGGATAGCGCGCCCATCACCACCGCGCAGCCACCTTTGGTGCGGCGGATCACCTCGGCAATGGCATAAACCGCATCCACCGAAAAACACACAATCGCAGTGCGTTCGGGCAGGCGAGAGAGGTTTTTCTGCCCTGTATAAGACAGCGCCGACATACGCTCGCGCCGCAAAAGCTCCACCCGCGGGATCAGGCCCAAAATCGCCCCGCGCATGGTGTCTGACCCCAAAAACAGCGTCTCGTGCAGGCCCCTTGCCCGCAGCAATCGGTCGGTGAACACATGGCCGCGATCAGGGTCGGCGCACAGCTGAATTTCATCAACGCAGACAAAATCGGCCCCAATGTCCAGCGGCATAGCCTCGGTCGTGGCAACCCAATATTGCGCGCGGGGCGGGATGATCTTTTCCTCGCCCGTGATCAGCGCCACCACAGACGGGCCGCGCAGGGCGACGATCTTGTCATACACTTCGCGCGCCAGCAGCCGCAGCGGCAGGCCAATGACGCCTGTGCGGTGGCCCAGCATCCGTTCAATGGCGTAATGGGTTTTGCCTGTGTTGGTCGGGCCCAGCATGGCCGTGACCCGCTGCGGCGGCGTGGTGGATTTCGCGCACATCTGGCAGCCTTTGCGGGGTTACAGGTCTTGGCCTTGGGCGGCGGCCTGAATGCGGGCGATAGCATCCGCAGCCCCGCTGGCAAAGGGGTTAATGTCCAGCGCGGCTTGGTACGCCTCGACCGCCTTATCAGGCGCGCCCAGTTCTTCAAATATCGTGCCAAGGCCCGACAGCGCCCCAAAATGACGCGGGTTTAGCGTAAGCGTGCGGGCAATATCCGAAACCGATGGGCCAAATTGCCCAAGCTGGTAATAGGCGGTTGCGCGCGCGTTCCAGCCTTCGGCAAAATCGGGGGCATGATCGACCAGCGCCGTCAGGTGCTGCACCGCAAGTGTGGCATCCCCCGCCGCCATGGCATCGCGCCCGCGTTGCAGCAGCAAATCCATCGCATCAGACCCCGACTTTGACCATTCAATCCAGATTTCGGCCTGAATTTCGTCCGCCTCGGCGGCTTGGGCCGATTTCAGACGGTCAAACAGCGCGTCCAAATCAGCGGTTTGGGCAACAACAGGGCTTGCCGCGAAAAAAATCGCCACGAAGACCGTTTTGACACAATTGAGTAATGGATTACGCGCTTTCATGGTTGCAAGCGTAACGCAATGCGCGCAGATTTCAAGAAACTGGCGCGTGATTAGCCCAGAAAAGGAAAAAAGATGTCAGATGTGATAGAAAAAGCAGTGGCTGCACTGTCGGCAAAGCTGGGGGATGGCTTTGACGGCATTGCAAAATTCGTGATCGAAGGCGAAGGCGCGATTATGCTGGATGCAAGCGGCGCGCGCGCGGGCGATGAAGAGGCGGATGTGACGCTCACCGCCGATGCAGATGTGTTCGCCGCCATTTTGTCGGGCGAGTTGGGGGCCACGGGTGCCTATATGTCGGGCAAACTGCGCATCGATGGATCGCTGCCCACGGCCATGCGCCTTGGATCGGCGCTGGCATGACATCTGCCCCCCTGTTTAACGATGTGGCGCACGGCCCCGAAGGCGGTTTTGCCGTTTGGGCAAAGGCCCCCGATGGGGTGCGCCTAAGATTTGGAATTTGGCCCGCAAAGGGTGCAAAAGGCACGGTCTTTCTGCTGCCAGGGCGCACGGAATATATCGAAAAATATGGCATGGCGGCGGGGTATTTGGCCAGCGCAGGCTTTAGCGTGATGTCGATTGATTTTCGCGGACAGGGATTGTCTGACCGCGCGGTGGAAGATCGCATGACGGGCCATGTGACAGATTTCGCCGAATATCAGCGCGATATCGAGGCGATGCTAGACACCGCCCAGCGCCATGATTTGCCCCATCCCTATTATATCTTGTCCCATTCCATGGGCGGCTGCATTGCCCTGCGCACCCTAATGGGCAACCATCCGTTCAAAGCGGCTGCGTTTTCTGCGCCGATGTGGGGGCTTTCCATGTCAACCTGGATGCGGCCCGTGGCGGGGGTGGTTACCGCAGTGTCATCCCTGTTTGGGCTAAGCCATTTGTATGCACCCGGAACGGGGGCAACAACCTATGTGATTGATGCGCAATTCATGGGCAATGTGCTGACAACAGACCCCGATATGTGGCGCTATATGAAAGCGCAGGCGCAGGCGCATCCTGAACTGTGCCTTGGCGGGCCCAGCATGGCATGGGGCCGCGCCGCGATGATGGAAACGAACGCGCTGGCGATGATGCCCTCGCCCGCCGTGCCCACCTATACCGCCCTTGGTACAGCGGAAAAGGTGGTGGATCCCATGCCCATTCACGCCCGCATGGCAATATGGTCTGGATCAACGCTAGACCTGTACACAGGGGCCGAGCATGAGATTATCATGGAAGGCCCTGCCGCGCGCCAGCGGTTTTTTGATGCGGTCGCTGCGCTGTTTGCGGCCAATGCGTAAATCTGTAGGGCCTAAACCTTAATCTGCGCGAATCCATCGCGCAGGGCGCGGCTCCACCCTTCGGACATGGCGCGAAAGGCCTCATCCCCCGCCTCGATCCGCCGCATACGGCTGATTTTCAGCGCGTCTTTTTCGATGATGCACAGATCAAGCGGCATCCCCACAGAAAGGTTCGACCGCAGGGTCGAATCCATCGACAAAAGCACCGCCTTTTCCGCATCGGCAAGGGTCGTGGCGGGCTTGACCACGCGGTCAAGAATGGGCTTGCCATATTTAT
>JAIXVS010000333.1 GCA_027482795.1 Rhodobacter sp. | reverse complement strand
TTTGATAGACCCATCCTTGCACACGATATATGGCCACAAAACGCGCCTCGCCAAAGTCATTGACCACAAAACTGGCGGCGTATTTGCGCGACTTAAGCGTCGCTTCTGGCCCTTTGGGGTGTGTGTCTTGGTATAGCTCAAACAATTCGGGGTGGTCATCGACCAAGGACAGCAACGCACCGCGTTGACCAGCCACCGACGGCTGATGCAGCATCACGGCTACGTCACGCAGATCGTACCCTGCCCCGCGCAAAAGGTCGTTAAACTCCATCCCCTACCCCTTCGGCGCAAGCGCCTTTAGGGCGGCGCGTATCAGGGATTGGGTATCTAAGTTCGGCGCATCGGCGGTGATCGTGGCCAGCGCACTGGCGGCGTCCCCCGTGCCATAGCCAAGGTTGGTCAGCGCCGATAGCGCATCGGCCATCGCGCTGGCGCGGGCCGCGCTGGCGGCGCCATCGGCGCTGGGCTTGCCCTGTTTACGGGGCATGGGAATAAGGTTTTCCACCACGCTATCGGCATCATCGGGCGCAGCCTCGCCCGACAGGGTGCTGCCCAAGGCCATCAGGCTGGGGGCCTTGGATTTCAGTTCCAATATCACGCGCTGCGCCAGTTTCGGCCCCACGCCTTGGGCCGATTGTATCGCGCGCGCGTCGCCAAGGTTGATCGCACGCGCCACACCTTCGGCCCCCAGCGCGCCCATCATCGAAAGGGCGGCCTTGGGGCCAACGCCCTGCACCGATGTCAGCAGCTTGTGCCATTCCTTTTCAATCATCGTAGGAAAGCCGAACAATTGCAGCAGGTCTTCGCGCACGACAAGTTCGGTGAACAGGGCCACCGCCTGCCCCACGGGCGGCATCGCAGCAAGGGTGCGGTCGGATACATAAATAATATAACCCACGCCGCGCACATCAATCAGCACATGGTCAGGGCCGCGCCAATCCAAACGGCCCGAAATTTTGCCAATCATCCTGCGGCCTTTCGCAATTCTGCCGCTTTCAGGGCCGCCGTCAGCCGCCCCGCCGCTTGCATGTGATGCGCGTGGCAAATGGCAATGGCCAGCGCGTCAGATGCATCGGGGCCAGCCATTACCACCCCCGGCAACTGAATGCGCACCATATGTTCAACCTGCCCCTTATCGGCATGTCCCACCCCCACTACGCATTTCTTCACTGCATTGGGGGCGTATTCGCCGACCGACAGGCCAAATTGCGCGGGCACCAGCAGCGCCACGCCGCGCGCTTGGCCCAGTTTCAGCGTGGCCACGGCGTCTTTGTTCACAAAGGTATGCTCAACGGCGGCAGCATCGGGGGCATAACGGCGAAACACTTCGGTCAGTTGGCTGTGCAGATCGGCAAGGCGAAAGCCCATGTCCCCCTCTCCCTCGCCCGCAGTGCTGTGGCAAATGCCGTTTGCGACATGGGTCAGGCGCGCGCCCGTCACATCGATCACGCCCCAACCAAGGTTGCGAAGGCCCGGATCGATTCCCAAAACCCGCATCTGCCCGCCTTTGCCCAAACTTATTTCACTTTTTATCGAAATAGCACGAAAAGAGAACATCCGCCAAGCATGAAATTTTTGGGGCCGCTGGGCGCGCGGATCATGCTGCACATGCAGCATACGACCAGCGGCAAGTGAAAAGCGACATATACCCCCCATTTTTCGCAAACTGCTTAAAAAATAGTGTCAAAATTAAGTCATTGGTCATGCAATGGGCGCAATGCTGACATGCGCGCAGCCCCATTGCTTTGCACATGCAGCAATACTAGTTGACCATCACCGCAGCACTGCTGCAAAACTTTGAAAGGATAACCGTTATGGCATCGTATGAGACGACCACACGCGTGGCGCCGCTAGGCGCTGTTTCGATGTTCCGCGCCGCACAATTTGTGGCTGAACCCATTGCCGCATTTGTGGCATGGAACAACGCCCGCAAAACACGCAACGCACTTTATGCCCTGTCGTCCCGCGAATTGGATGATATCGGCCTGTGCCGCGCTGATATCGAGATGATTGGCCGCTAAGGCCTAGGGGTAAACATCCCGCCCAGACGCAAAGGCCGCAAGCACTGCTTGCGGCCTTTTTGTGTGCAACCAGCGCCGCGAAAGCGCCCAAAGACGGCGCTAAAACATGCGGCGCAGTTCCATGGCCAAATGCTGCTGCCCAACGGTCAACCAGCGCGAGATTTCGGTGGATATCGGGTCTGGATAGAACACAAGGCCCATCGCCTTTTGAACCAGCGTTTGGCTGTCCAGCGCCACAGTGCTGCTGGCATTAAACCCAACGATATGGGCAGCGTGGAACACCACCGCCTTCAGCAGCACCGCAAAAATCACCAGCCTGAACGTATTGCGAAACACTTGGCTACGCCATGCGCGGCGTGCAGGCCGTATGCGTTTGCCGCCAAGGGTACCGTCAGCCTGAAAGACAATACCTTTTTTTAAGTTATGCTGATATTCCGCCACACGGCGGGCGAATTCTGGGTCAACCGATTGGGTCATATCTGCCTCTGCCCGAAAGGGGATCGTTGCGCGATTCCCTTGGCATAGCGGCAAAATATGGCAAATCTTTGATCAGATCGCGCCTTCCGTTAGCTGCGCAGCATCACCAGCGCCGACCATTCGCCAAGATCTTCGCGCGCCTCCAGCGTAAAGCCAGCGGCAAGATAGGCCGCCGTAATCGCCTCGGCCTGAACGACCAGCAGGCCCGAAAGTATCGCCCGCCCGCCCGCGCAAATATGGGCGGCCATGGCGGGGGCCAACTCCAGCAAGGGGCCCTTTAGAATATTGGCGAATACCAGATCAAAGGGCGCAGCACGGGCGATGTCGGGGTGGGCAAAGCCTGCCGCCTCATAGCACGCAATGCGGCCAGACAGGGCGTTGATGCCAACATTGGCCTGCGCCACATCAACCGCCACTTGGTCAATATCCGATGCCAGAATGCGCGCATCGGGCAATGTGGCTGCGGCGGCCAGCGCCAGCACCGCCGTGCCGCAGCCAATATCGGCCACGTTTTTCGGTGACGCGCCCGCCGTCAGCAGCCGATCAAAGGCGCGCAAACAGCCCAATGTCGTGCCGTGATGCCCCGTGCCAAAGGCCACGGTCGCCTCGATCTGCAAGGCCACGCGCCCAGCGGGAACCTTATCAGCATCATGGCTGCCATAGACAAAAAACCGCCCCGCCTCGACAGGGGGCAATTCGCGCCGCACATGGGCGACCCAATCAATTTCGGGCACTTCGGAAATGACAAAGGGCTTGGCCCCAAAGGCCAGCGCGAAAACCTCTAGAATGGCTTCGCTGGGCGGCTCCATAAAATATGCCCCCACTTCCCAAAGATCACTGCCATCTTCTATTTCAAACACGCCCACGCCCGTGGGGGCTGGGTCAAGCTTTTCCAATGCCGCGCCCAATGCCTCGGCAGCATCACCGCCGTCTAAAGTGGTTAGGGCGGTATAGGTTAGCATGAGGTATCCTTTAAAAAATTAGGCGCGGGCAAGGCGCAGCAGCAGATAGGTATTATTGGCGATAAACAGCGCCGAATTGCGGTTTTGCGCGAACAGACGGTCTGCCAGCGCGGCACGTTTACGCGCAGGAATCAGCAGCGCCAGCGCGCGGTGAATAAGCCAATACCGCACCGGACGCTTCTTGGCCAGTTCGGCATTGGTCGATAGCAGCCCGCGCCCCAGCACATTGAAAAAGGCTTGCTCTAGGTCAATCGATGGGGCAACGGCCTGCGTGATATCTTCTTCGGCAACCAGTTTCAGCGGCAAGCCGCCCAGAGCCGCGCGAAATTTCTGAATGCGGTGCCCGCCCCCGCAAATGCGCCCGCCGTCTTGGGTGGGATAGGCGGCGCTGCGAAAGCAATCACCGATCAAAATCTCGCCCTTTGGGCCCAGCAGCGACAGCGCCTTGGGCAGCGATTGATCCAGCGGAATATACTGAAAGCTTTCCGAAAATAGGCACAGATCAAACGGGCCCACGGGGTTTGCATCCTGAAAGGTCGCCTCGTGCACCACAGCCTGCGGCGCATTGATGCGGCAGCGGCTGGCCAGATATGCCGATGGTACCACAATTTCCACGCTATGGCCCAGTGCGATCAGCTTTTTCGCCGTCTCGCCCGCGCCGCCGCCAATGTCCAAAATGCGCAGCTTTCCGCTGGGCAGATGGGCAAACAGCCGCGCCGAATAGGCATCTTGGGCCGCACCCACATTGCCAGCAGCAACGGTCAGGCCTGTCCAAAGTCCATAGTGCAAATGCTCGCTTCCCGTAAGCCAGCGCGACAGGGCAAGACCCGTATCAAGGCCAATGGCCTGCGTATCCAGATTTTCTTTGCCCATAACCCCGCCCTCGTTCTGCCCTTAGCCCTGCTAAAGGAAGACGGTGGGGCGATCAAGCTGCAATCACAGGTGCAGCGGGGCTACACCCCCACACCAATAGGGCAAGTCACGCCTGTGCCTTGAATGCCGCAATACCCGTTTGGATTTTTGGCTAGGTATTGCTGGTGGTATTCCTCGCCGTAGTAAAACACAGGTGCAGGGATAATCTCGGTCGTGATGGCAGGAAACCCTGCGGCGCGCAGGCGCGCCTCATAGGCGGTTTTGCTGGCGCGGGCGGCGGCTGCCTGCCCCTCGTCATAGGTATAGATACCCGACCGATAGGTGCTGCCCACATCATTGCCTTGGCGCATCCCTTGGGTGGGGTCGTGGTTTTCCCAGAACACGGCCAGCAGCTGGTCATAACTGATCACTGCGGGGTCATAAATCACCCGCACCACCTCGTTATGGCCCGTCAACTGCGTGCAGGTTTCTTGATAGGTAGGGTTGGGGGTAAAGCCCGCAGCATAGCCCACCATCGTGACGTAAACGCCGTTCAGCTGCCAAAAAATGCGCTCAACACCCCAAAAACAGCCCATGCCAAACATCGCCTCTTCCATGCCCGCAGGCACAGGGCCATGCAGATCGCGGCCATTGACAAAATGGGTTTTGGCGGTGGGAAGGGGCGTGGCGCGGCCAGGCAAGGCGTCTTGCGGCGATACCATTTCCATTTTGCGGCGGTTGATCAGAAACATTGCAGGCTCCTTTGCACGGGTTGCCCAGATATAGGGCAAAGGCGCGCGCATTTCCACCAAAGCCGCAGTTTGTGACGCAAGCGTGATCAGTAGAAACTTTGCGGATCGATATCCACCGTCAGGCGCACGTGGTTCGGAATCTTGAACTGCGCCAGCCAAGCCAAAATGGCGGGCTGAAGGGCGACAGTTTTATCCGATTTAATCAGCAGTCGCACGCGGTGGCGGCCACGAACGCGGGCCACAGGGGCGGGGGCGGGCCCGTAAAGCTGCGCGCCAATGCCCCGCAAGGGGCCATCGCGGCGGGCGATATCGGCGGCAAACTCCATCAACGCGCTGATGTCGGTGGATGACAAAATCACCCCCGCCAGCCGCCCATAGGGGGGCGTTCCCGCCGCGCGGCGCCCTGCTGCCTCGGCTGCCCAAAAGGCGTTTTCATCCCCGCCCAGAATGGCGTGGATCACGGGATGTTCGGGCTGAAATGTTTGCAGCAAAGCCACCCCCGCCTTTTCCGCCCGCCCCGCGCGGCCCGCCACTTGGCGCATCAATTGGAACGTGCGCTCTGCCGCGCGCAGATCACTGCCGTGCAGGCCAAGGTCTGCGTCAATCACGCCGACAAGCGTCAGGTTGGGAAAGTTGTGCCCCTTGGCCACAATCTGCGTGCCGATGATGATATCGGCCCCGCCACCCGCAATTGTCACAATCTGTTCTTTCAGCGCGCGGGCGGATGCAAACTGGTCTGAAGACAGCACGGCAAGGCGCGCGGTGGGAAACTTTGCGGCCACCTCCTCGGCCAAACGCTCCACCCCTGGGCCAACTGCCGCCAGTTTCCCCGCTGCCTTGCAGGCAGGGCAGGCAGTTGGAATATCGCGCGTGGCCCCGCATTGATGGCATTGCAACTGGTTCAAAAAGCGGTGCTCGACCATGCGCGCATCGCATTGGGTGCATTCCACCTGATGCCCGCAGGCACGGCACAGGGTGATGGGCGCATAGCCACGGCGGTTTAGAAACAGCAGCGATTGCTGCCCCGTATCAATGCGCGCCGTCACCTCGCGCGCAAGGCTTGGCGAGATCCATTCATTCTTGCCAAGGGCTTCGGCGCGCATATCAATTGCCGCCATTTTGGGCAATTCCGCAGCCCCAAAACGTGCAGAAAGCACCAGCTTATGATACTTGCCCCCTTCGGCATTGGCCCAAGATTCAAGGCAGGGCGTGGCCGATGCCAGCACCACAGGCGCGCCCACAATCGATGCGCGCAGCACCGCCATATCGCGGGCGTTATACAAAACGCCTTCCTCTTGTTTGTAGGATGTATCGTGTTCCTCATCGACCACGATAAGCCCCAAAGCGCGAAACGGCAGGAACAGGGCCGAGCGCGCACCCACCACCATTTGCGCATCGCCCTGCCCCACCATCCGCCACAAACGGCGGCGTTCGGTTTGGGTCACGCCCGAATGCCATTCGGCGGGGCGGTTGCCAAAACGCGCCTCGACGCGGGCCAGAAAATCTGCCGTCAGGGCGATTTCGGGCAGCAAAATCAACGCCTGCCGCCCCCGCGCAAGGCATTCTGCCACAGCCTCTAGGTACACTTCGGTCTTGCCCGACCCTGTCACGCCTTGCAGCAAAACCGCGCTAAACGCCCCCGCCTTTACGCGCGCCACCAAATCGGCGGCGGCGGCCACTTGATCGCCCTCCAGCCCTGCGGGCGCTAGGCTGCGCAGCGGTGGATAGGGCAGATCGCGCGGCGCGTCCTCTTGTGCCACTACGCCCATTTTGACAAGCCCTTGAATGACAGATGTTGATACATCCGCCTCCTCGGCCAACTCGCCCAAGGTCACGGGCGATGCCCCAAACCGCCGCAGCGCCTCGATCACCTTAAACCGCGCTTCGGTCAACTGGTTGGGCACAGGCCCCGCCAAGATATAGGTTTTGCGCGCCGATGGCGGGCTGTCCAACCGCGGCGCGCGGGTGGCCGCGCGCAGCATCGCGGGCAAGGGTGTTAGCGTGTAATCCGCCGCGCGGGCCAAAAAGGCGCGCAATTCGTCCCGCATGGGCGGCACATCTAGGCGGCGATAAGCGGCGCGAATTTTCGCCGCATCATACCCCCCCTCGCCGCCGCCCCACACCACGCCCAAAACACGGCGCGGGCCAAGGGGCACTTCCAGAAAATCACCCAAACTGCAGCCGCCCTCGGGCGCGCGATAGTCCAGCGTGCGGCCCAAAGGCTCGGTTGTCAGCACCGCCACCAAATCGCCTTGTTCAAAGACGGCTTTGTTCATTGCACCTTTCCCTTGGCCATAAAATTGGGTTAAACCCTGCGCGACAGTCTCACAACACCCAAAGGGGCCAGCCATGAAATTCTTTGTCGACAGCGCCGATGTGGCCGCCATTTCCGAACTGAACGATTTGGGCATGGTCGATGGGGTTACCACCAACCCTTCGATCATTCTAAAATCGGGCCGCGACATCATCGAAGTCACGCGCGAGATTTGCTCCATCGTCTCTGGCCCCGTTTCCGCCGAAGTCGTGGCGACAAAGGCCGACGATATGATCGCCGAAGGCCGCAAGCTGGCCGCCATTGCCCCCAATATCGCCGTCAAAGTGCCCCTGACATGGGACGGTCTGCGCGCCTGCAAAGTACTGACGGGCGAGGGGAAAATGGTCAATGTCACCCTATGCTTCAGCGTCAATCAGGCGCTGATTGCCGCCAAAGCAGGGGCAACTTTTATCTCGCCCTTCATTGGCCGTTTGGATGATATCAACCTTGACGGGATGGAATTGATCGCCGACATCCGCCAAGTCTATGACAATTACGGCTTTGAGACGCAAATTCTGGCGGCATCCATTCGCAGCGCCAACCACGTCTCGCAATGCGCGCTGGTTGGGGCCGATGTTATGACAGCGCCGCCTGCGGTGATTAAGGCGCTGGCATCGCACGCCCTAACCGACAAGGGCCTAGAACAGTTTGAAAAAGATTGGGCCAAGACGGGCCAAAAAATTCTGTAAATCAAACGGGGGGCGGCGTGATGGATCAGGATATACGTGACCTTATTCTGGCCGCCCCCGAAAAGCTGCTGGAAGACCGCGATGTGATGGCAGCCCTTGTCGGCGCGTCCGAAGCGCGGGCGGGCAATGTCGTCGATCTGCGCGGCATTGCCATGCAAAAGCTGGAAGAACGGCTGGACAATCTGGAAGAAACCCACCGCAGCGTGATTGCGGCGGCCTATGAAAACTTGGCCGGCACCAACCAAATTCACCGCGCCATTCTGGAACTGCTTGACCCGCTGACCTTTGACGATTTTCTAACCGCTTTGGCAGGCAATGTGGCCCAAGCCCTGCGGGTGGATGCAGTGGGCCTTTTGCTGGAATCCACCCAAAGCCCATTGGCCAGCACCGCGCCGCAGCTGTTGCGCATTGTCAGCCCGGGCACCGTGGGGGCCTATACTTCGGGCGGGCGCAATGTGTCTTTGCGCCCTGTGGTGCTGCGCCAATGTATGCCCGAAAACGATGGCGTTTACGGCGAAGCGGCGGCTTGGGTACGGTCAGAGGCGTTGATGCGGCTGGATTTTGGCACGGGCCGCCTGCCGGGGCTATTGGCGCTGGGCAGCGAAGACCCGCATCATTTCAAACCCACCCATGGCACCGACCTGCTGGCCTTTTTTGCCAGCGTATTTGAACGCACCATGCGCCGCTGGCTGAGTTAAATCCATGATCCCGCCCGCCCACAGCGATGCACTGGCGCGCTGGCTGGCGCAGCTAAAAGGGGTCGACGGCGTCTCACCCCACACGATCAAAGCCTACAGCCAAGACCTGCGCGCCTTTCTGGCCTTTATCGCCCAGCATCGCGGCGGCGAGGCACCCAGCGCTGCCGATCTGGCCGCCCTGCCCCTTGCCGATATGCGCGCGTGGATGGCCCATGCGCGCGGCACGGGCCTGTCGGCGCGCAGCCTTGCGCGGGCGCTGTCGGCGGTAAAGGGGTTTCTCGCTTGGCTCGCCGATGGCGGCGGGTCTGGCACGGGCAGCGGGCCAGATGCCAGCGCCGCCCTATCTGCCCGCAGCCCCAAACACCTGCGCAAACTGCCCCGCCCACTGACGATAGATGGCGCAAAAGACATGCTGGACGCAGTGGGCGATTTTGCGACCGATCCCTGGATTGCCGCGCGCGATACCGCCGTTGTGACCCTGCTATACGGGTCGGGCCTGCGCATTTCCGAAGCGCTGTCGCTGACAGGCGCAGACCACCCCTTGCCCGAAGTTTTGCGCATCACGGGCAAAGGCAGCAAAACGCGGCTGGTGCCCACCCTGCCTGCAACCCAAACAGCCGTTGCGCAGTATGTGCGCCTGTGCCCGTTCGATTTGGCCCGCGATGCCCCCCTGTTTCGCGGCGCGCGCGGCGGGCCGCTGAATGCGCGCCTGATCGCGCTGGCCATGCAGCGCACCCGCGCCGCCCTTGGCCTGCCACCATCGGCCACGCCCCACGCCCTGCGCCACAGCTTTGCCACGCATTTGCTGGCCGCAGGCGGCGATCTGCGCGCCATTCAAGAACTGCTGGGCCACGCCAGCCTGTCCACGACCGAGGCATATACCGCCGTCGATACCGCAAGGCTGATGGACGTCTATAACAGCGCCCACCCGCGCGCGAACGGTTAATGCGCCCCTAACTCGCCCTTGCAAAACATTGAATAATGGGCGAACAACCCCTTATGAATATTCGCATCAAAGCCCTTTCTGTGCATCTTCTAACCGCCTCTGGCGCGGTTTTGTCGATGTTTGCCATGCTTGCCGCTGTCGAATCTGAATGGTCGCTGATGTTTTTGTGGCTGGTGCTGGCGCTGATTGTCGATGGAATCGATGGCCCCCTTGCGCGGCGGTACGAGGTGGAAAAGAACTTTCCCATCTATGACGGCGTGCTGATGGATTTGATTGTCGATTACCTGACCTATGTCTTCATCCCCGCCTATGCGCTGTTCAAATCGGGGATGCTATCAGGTTGGATGGGCTGGTTTGCCATCATCATCATCACCTATGGCTCGGTTGTGTATTTCGCCGATACGCGTATGAAAACCAAAGACAAAAGCTTTTCCGGCTTTCCCGCCTGCTGGAACATGGTGGTGCTGGTTCTGTTCGCTGTGCAGCCCAGCCAATGGGTGTCGCTGATCATCGTCATCGCATTGACGGCGGGTATGTTTTTGAACCTGAAATTCATCCACCCCACCCGCACCAAACGCTGGAACTGGGTGTCGCTGCCCATGTCGCTGATCTGGGTTTTGGCCGCAGCATGGTCGGCTTGGACAAATTTCGATGCGGGCTGGCTGGCACATTGGACGCTGATCATCGCCTCAACCTATCTGATTTTGGCAGGTATCGTGCAACAGCTCATCCCCGAACGCGGGCCAAAGTCGGTGTAATTCAGCGTCTGGTTTGCCTAAATGTCTTGGGCAGGGCGCACAGCGAAACCTTACAACGTTCCTGCGCAAGTTTGGGGGCAACGCCCCCCTACACCCGCGTCACAATCACGCCCGTCACAATGATAACCGCCGCGATGATCTTGCCGCGCGACAGCCTCTCGCCAAACACCGCCCAGCCAATCAGCACCGCAAACAAAATGCTGGTTTCCCGCAGGGCTGCGACAACCGCAATCGGGGCTTTGGTCATCGCCCAAACCGAAATGGCATAGGCCGCATAAGATGCTGCCGCGGCAAACATGCCCGCCCCCCATTCGCGCCGCCCGCGCGGGATCAGGGATGGGCCGCGCAAAAGCAGCATTACGGCGATAAACAGCGCGCCTTCCACCACGAAGACCCACGCGATATACATCACCGCATTACCCGCCACCCGCGCGCCAGTGCCGTCAATCATCGTATAACTGGCCGTGGCCAGCGCCGAGCCCAGCGCAAAAGGGATCAGCTTGCGGTTTTCGCCCTCGGCAAAAATCCCTTGCGCCATGGCCAAAATGCCAAGGCCCAGAATGAAGATACCGATATATTCCTGCACGCTCAGCGTATCGGTCAGAAAAAACAGCCCCCCCGCCAGCGCCACAATCATCGGCGCTGTTCCGCGGGCAATGGGATAGACGCGCGACAGATCGCCCCGCTCATACGCCTTTGCCAAAAAGAACTTATAGAAAAAATGCGCGCAGGAACTGGCGGCAATCCACGGCCACACCTCTGGCGCGGGCAGCGGGAAAAACGCGGCCACGCACAGGCCAATCGCCACCTCGCCAAAGGACAGCAGCATCATCGCGCCAAGGCGCGATGTGCCAACCTTAATCGCGGCATTCCATGCGGCGTGCAGAAATGCCGCGCCCAGAACGGCGGCTAGGATGCCTAAGGTCATCCTAGTGCTTCATTACACCGCGCGCAGGTATGGGCGCGCTTATGCTTGCCCACATCAGGCAAAATCTGCCAGCAGCGCGCGCATTTCTCGCCCTGCGCCAGCCCGAACACCACCCCCACACCCGCCACATCGGGCAGGGTAAAGGCATCTGCGGGCGCGGTTTCGTTCAGCACGTCAATGGCCGAGGTGATCGAGAATTCCGCCATCGGCACACCTAGGGTGGCCGCAAACAGCGCAGCCTCACTGATATAGACCTTTGGGGCGGCCTCTAGCGATGCGCCAATCACCTTGGCGGTGCGCTGCACTTCCAATGCGGCGGTAATCACACGGCGCGTCTGGCGCAGATGCGCCCATTTTTCGGCCAAAGCGGGGTTCAGCCATTCGGCAGGCACGGCGGGCATATCATTCAGGTGAATGGACGTACCCTCGCCGTTACGGCACAGCCAAACCTCTTCGGTGGTGAACACCAAAATCGGGGCCAGCCAAGCGGTCAGGTGCTGGTACAGATGATCCAAAACCGTGCGCGCGGCGCGGCGGCGCAAGGAATTGGGCGCATCGCAATACAGGGTATCTTTGCGAATATCAAAATAGATTGCCGATAGGTCAGTCGTGGCAAAGGCAAAGATTTTCTGGAAAACGCCTTGGAAATCATAGGCCTTATAGCCTGCCCGCACCTCGGCATCAATTTCGGCCACGCGGTGCAGCACCCATTGTTCCAATTCGGGCATCTGCCCATGTGGCAGACGTTCCGCGTCTGAGAAATCCTTCAAATTCCCCAGAACAAAGCGCATCGTATTGCGCAGGCGGCGGTAGCTGTCGGCCACGCCCTTTAGAATTTCTTTGCCGATGCGCAGGTCAACTGTGTAATCGGCCAGCGCCACCCACAGGCGCAGAATATCCGCGCCGTATTCGTCAATCACCTGCTGCGGGGCCACGGTATTGCCCAAGGATTTGGACATTTTCATGCCCTTTTCATCCAGCGTAAAGCCGTGGGTCAGAACCCCGCGATAGGGCGCGCGGCCCTTGGTGCCGCAGGCCTGAAGCATGGATGAATGGAACCAACCGCGATGCTGATCGGTACCTTCAAGGTACAAATCCGCCAGCCCATCGGCACTGCCATCGGGGCGGTCGCGCAGCACGAAGGCGTGGGTTGACCCGCTATCAAACCACACATCCAGCACGTCCATGACTTGGGTATAGTCATCAGGGTTGACGATCCCGCCCAGCACCTTTTCCTTGAACCCCGCCTCATACCATACATCAGCGGAGTCTTTTTCAAAGGCGGCCTTAATCCGCGCGTTCACTTCGGCGTTTTGCAGGATGAAATCGGCGTCCGTCGGGGCCGAGCCCCGCTTAGTGAACGCCGTCAGCGGCACGCCCCACGCGCGTTGGCGCGAGAGCACCCAATCAGGCCGCGCTTCGATCATCGAGTGCAGGCGGTTCCGCCCCGTTTGCGGTGTCCATTGCACAAGGTCGTTGATCGAGGTCAGCGCGCGCTGGCGGATGGTCTCGCCATATTGGCCCATGCCATCATCCAGCGGCTTATCAATCGCCACAAACCACTGCGGTGTGTTGCGATAGATCAGCGGGGCTTTTGACCGCCACGAATGCGGGTAGGAATGGAACAAAGTTCCCTTGGCAAACAGCGCGCCTTGCTGTGCCAATGCCCTGATATTGGCAACGTTTGCCTCGCCATCCCAAGGGTTCTTTTTGTTCTTTGGATCAGGCTCATTGCGCAAAATCGCTTTGCCCCCAAAGAGGGGAAGGTCCGCGCGATAGGTGCCGTCGGCCTCGACGTTATAGGTCATGCCAAGGTTATACTTAAGGCCCATCTGATAATCGTCATCGCCGTGCGAGGGGGCCGTATGCACAAACCCCGTGCCAGCATCATCGGTGACATGATCGCCCGCGACCATGGGAACGGGGAAGTCCCACTCGCCGTTGCCGCCTTCGATGCCATCGTAAGGATGGGATAGCGTTAGCATTTCCAACTGAATGGCAGGGACATCACGAAGGCGCGTAAACCGCGCGACCTTGGCCGAGGTCATCACCCCTTCGGCCAGTTTATCGGCCAAGAGGATGCACTCCCCCGCAACGGCGATAGAGTTTTCTGCAAGTTCTTCCACACGATACAGGCCGTAGGAAATGGCAGGGTTAAATGACACGCCACGATTTTGCGGAATTGTCCAAGGTGTTGTCGTCCAGATAACCACTGTCGCCTTGAACAAGTCGCTGGCAAGGTTCGCACCTTCTCCACCGACAATTCTCGTCTTAAACCTTACCCAAACCATATGACTGGTGACATCGTGATACTCCACCTCCGCCTCTGCCAAGGCGGTTTTCTCAACAGGCGACCACATCACGGGTTTTGAGCCCTGATAGAGGCTGCCGTTCATCACGAACTTCATGAACTCGTCGGCAATCACCGCCTCGGCGTGGTAGTCCATTGTGATATAGGGATCGGCCCAGTTGCCTGTGATCCCTAACCGCTTGAACTCCTCGCGCTGGCTATCAATCCAGCCTTCCGCAAATTTGCGGCATTCGCGGCGGAAGGCGACGATGTCGACATCGTCTTTATTCAGACCCTTGGCCCGATATTGCTCTTCGATTTTCCATTCAATCGGCAAGCCGTGGCAATCCCATCCGGGCACATAGCGCGCGTCATGGCCCATCATCTGCTGGCTGCGCACGACCATGTCTTTCAGGATTTTGTTCAGCGCGTGGCCGATGTGCAGATGCCCGTTGGCATAGGGGGGGCCGTCGTGCAGGGTAAAGGGCGGGCGGGCGGTATCGCGCGCCTTATCGCGCAGGCGGTCATACACCCCGATCTGCGCCCATTTGGCGAGCCAATCAGGTTCGCGCTGCGGCAGGCCCGCGCGCATGGGAAAATCAGTGTCGGGCAGGAAAACGGTGGTGGAATAATCGGGCGTATCGGCGGTCATCGCGTGTATCCTTGGAATTGGGAATGCCTATCTGTCCCAGCGCCCTGATGTCAGGACACTGGGCGACTAATTCGCAGGATGTATATGCGAGCGGCCAACATATGCGCCTTATAGGCGGGCGGCGGCGCGGCGTAAAGGGCGGCAAAGGGGGCGCTCGCGCCCCCTCGCTACGCTCACCCCCTGAGGATATTTTCAAAGAAAAGAAGCTATTCGCGGCGCAGGAATAACGTGCCGTTCGCCTCGCCGCCCATGTCTTCGGTAAAGCCGAATTGGAAAAGATGGGCGGCGTGGTGGGCGCGGTCGTGTTCCAGCTCTGACGGGTCAAGGAAGGGAAACAGAATGCGGCGGATGCCTGTCAGCCGAGCCTCTGTCAGCGCCTGCGGGGGCAGCAGCGTGCCAGACAGGCGCAGCACTTCGGGTTTGAAATCTGCCAGCAGGGCGTCTAGGCCAGAATAGGCCTCTTCCCCATCGTCATAGCTGCGCAGGGGGGCTGCGGAGAAGGTCATCATATGCCCTTCGCGCGGGAATTGTTTGGCCGCAATCATCGCGCCAAATTGCACCAGCGCCTCGCGGTCGTCTTGTACGGCGATGTGCACATCTTCACGCGCGGCTTTGGCGCGCAGGGGCACAAAACCAAACCCCGCCCCCAGTTCCATCAGCCGCGTGCAGCCCGCGATAAAACCCGAAATATTGCGCCCATGGCGGCGGTCAAACTTGCCCGCCTGCACCGCCTCGAGGCTGGCGGCGGTAAACACGCGCGGATCAAGGGGGATGTGGATTTGCTGATTTTCCACCACCTCCAGCGCGATTTCGCCGCCCAAATCAATCGGCCCCGACACATAGGGCGAGGCAAAGGGCGAACCCCAGCCAGGCGGGGGGGGTGTTCGGCGTTCGTCTTTTGGTTTGGCGGCGCGGCGCGCATCGATTTTGGTTTGCACGGCGGCAACCTCGGCAGGATCGCGGGCTTTGGGCGGTTTGGCGACAACTTGTGTGATCGGCACATTCGATGCCGCAACCAGACCTTCGACCAATTCAATATAGGCGGGCGATGCGCGATATTCTTTCAGCCGCGCTTCGGCATGGGCGTGGGCTGCCTCGTGATATTGGCGCACCAAAGGGTCGGCCAAAAGCTGCTGGCGGATCACTTCGCGCCGCGCGGCATAGCGGAAGATGTTCTTATCTTCGACCTCATTACGGTCTTGCAAAGACCAATAGTCGGAATTGTATTTATCTTTCTTCAGGTTCGCATTGCCGCGAAATTTGCGCAAGGAATAGGCATCCATCGATTTGATCGCGTAATGGTTGATCTGCGCCCAGTCATAGCCCACGGTGCGGCGGATGCTGCGCCAGCCGCGCAGTTTGAACCAATCTTCCAGCGGGCGGCCAGACCCGTTGACCCAAAGCTGCGTATCGGGCCAATCGGTATCTTTCCACTGCGATTTGATAATCGGGCGGTGCATCCCCAAACGCAGGTATTTCTGATCAAACTTCAGCATGGTTTTGGTGCCCCAGCCCTTGTTCCAAAACACGGGGGCCGCGCGCGTGAACTGATCGGTAATGGGCGCGCGCGACCAATCGCGCACGCCCGATGATCCGAAAATCCGCCATGTGCACACCATCGCATGTGCGCCAATTTTCTCCAGATCATCGACCATCCCGTCCAGATGGTGCGAGGGGTGGTTGATGCACATAAACTCATCCGCATCCAGCACCAGCAGCCACGTGCTGCCCTGCACCAACTCCTCATCCGCGGCCAGTTTCAGCATGGATGGGTGGGGCTTCATCCCTTCGGGGATGGTGTTTTCGCGGTGGTAAACGCCAATATCAAGGCTTTCCAGATGCTTCAGGATCGTATCGGTGCCATCGGAACAATCGTTGGTGTACACCATCACATCGGTGAACCCCACCGCAAGATGATGCGCCACCCATTCCACCACATAGGGGCCTTCGTCCTTCATCGTGGACAGCGCCATTAGCGATCCATGGCGCGAGGTTTGGCGTTTAAACTCCACTTTACTGCTCTAACGCCGCCGTGGGGTCTATGGACAGGTGCTGGCACATCCGCGCAATATAGCTGCCTGCAAGCGGTGGGTTTTTGCGCCACCACGGGCGCGAGGCGTTGGTGTAGATATGCACCGACAGGGTGTTTTCGGTGAAGTGTTTCTCAACCTGTGAATAGGGGTCATAGAACACATCGTTCAGCTGAAACGGCACGGGATACAGGGTATCTGCGCCCATCGCCTTATCAATATCGCCCGTCTTGCCCGCAAAATAGGTGAACGCCTGCGGGCCAAATGCGGTGCGTTCGGTTTGATAAATCCGCACGGGTTTTGGGATGGAGCTGTCCAGCTTATCCATTTTCTTGCGCTGCTTTGGCCCCCACCATGCAGGGTAGTCGGGCAGATTGTCATAGTAATCCAGCAGCGCGTCCATTAGCGCGCCCGTGTGCGGACTGGCCACCACCCCGCAATTGAGCGCGCCGCGCATCCCGTGGCCTGCATAGATATGGGCCTGATCGTCGGGGAAAGGGCGATAGCAAAACGCATCGCAGTCAATCCAAATGGCGTCCGTCTTTTGGATCATCTTATAGCGAAACACGTTCGATAGGAACGAGGCGGATGTTTCCTCAACAATGCGCCGATCAATGTCCATAATCTCGGATGCTGGCCGCACAACCACGCCTTCGGGCACACCCCGCACATTATCGGTGCAATACAGCGTGACAGGATGGCCATGCACCAGATGCGATTTCAGGCACAACTGATTGACATAGTGCAGGCTCTCGCCAATCCACAAACTAGCAACGGGGCGGCGGTTTAGGGGGGTGTTCATCCTGCAAATCCGTTTTCACTGCTTTTGCCGCACATTAGCGGGCCCGCGCCGCGCCGTCACTATCCTAAATTTGGAAACAATAAGGTTAATCGCGCCAATTTTCTGCACTTGCAAAGGATTTCTTGACAAACGCCCAGTTCAGGCGCATCTGAACGGGTATCGGAGCGCCCGTGCCGCGTGCGCATGTGCCATTCATTGGCAAAAGCAGGCCCCGATAGACTGGTTCCCACCGCACGCAGGGGTTCCGCGCCTTTCACGGTTCTGCGCATTGGCGCAGGGCGAGGGGGCGGCGCAACACCTGAATGGCCCTTTATGGGGGCCTAGGGCGCACCCGCGCCCAGAAAGTTATTTATGACCACTTTTGCTGATTTGGGGCTGTCCCCCTCCATTCTAAAGACCCTCGAAAAAACCACGCTGAAAATGCCAACCCCGATCCAGATCGAGGCGATCCCCCATATCATGGCGGGGCGCGATTTGATGGGGCTGGCGCAAACGGGCACGGGCAAAACCGCCGCCTTTGGCCTGCCGCTGCTGCACCGCATCCTTGATCTGGGCCACCCCCCTGCCCCCAAAACCGTGCGCGCGCTTATCCTTGCGCCCACGCGCGAACTGGTGTCCCAAATCGCCGATAACCTAGAGGTGTTTACCAAAGGCACTGCCGTTAAAATCGCCATGGTTGTTGGCGGGGCAAGCCTGTTCAAACAGGCCGAAAAGCTAAAGCGCGGCGCGGATGTGCTGGTCGCCACCCCCGGCCGCTTGATTGATTTGATCGAGCGCGGCGATGTCACCCTATCGGCCACGGGTTACCTTGTGCTGGACGAGGCCGATCATATGCTGGACATGGGCTTTATCCATTCCCTGCGCAAAATCGCCAAGCATATCCCGCTAAAGCGCCAAACCATGCTGTTTTCGGCGACCATGCCCAAGGATATTGCCGAACTTGCCGATACCTATTTGCACAACCCCGTTAAGGTGCAGGTGGCCCCCCCCGGCAAACCCGTCGAGCGTATTGTGCAAGGCGTGCATTACATCCCGAACGGCGATAAGGCCAATATGCTGCGCGAGTATCTGAACAAACATCCGGGCGAGCAGGCGTTGGTCTTTGGCCGCACCAAGCACGGGTCGGAAAAGCTGATGAAGCTGCTGGTGACTTGGGGCTTTAAGGCGGGTTCCATCCACGGCAACAAAAGCCAAAATCAGCGCGACCGCACGCTGACCGAATTTCGCAATGCCGAATTAGATGTGCTGGTGGCAACCGATGTGGCCGCTCGCGGCATTGATATTCCGGGTGTGCGCTATGTGTATAATTTCGAGATGCCCAATGTGCCTGAAAACTATGTCCACCGCATTGGCCGCACGGCCCGCGCGGGCAAAGAAGGCACCGCGATTTCCTTCTGCGCGCCTGCCGAAATGGGCGAATTGCAGGCGGTTGAAAAGCTGCTGAAAAAGGCGATCCCAACCTTGGGCGGCGCGCCGTGGTCGGCGGATATGGTGGCAGCAGCGCCCAAGCCTGGCCAAAACCGTGGCCAGCGCCCTGGCGCGCGCCCAGGCGGGCAAAAGGCGGGCAGCAAACCCGTGCAGCGCGCAGCGCCTGGAAAGCCTGGCGCTGGCAAGCCCGCCGCGAAACCGATGGGCGGCAGCTTTGCGCCGCGCCGCGATGGCGCACCAGCTGGGGCAGGCAAGCCGCGCAGTGCCAGCCAAGGTGGATCAGGCCAAGGCCGCCGTCCAAGCTAAGGCGCGGCTTCAAGCGAAAACATCGGGCGGGGCCTTATGCCTCGCCCTTTTTCATACCTCGCCCTTTTTCATTCTTCGTTTGTATCTTTTTCCAGATGCAGCTTCATATCCAGCAGCACCTGCTGAATGGCCAGCGTCTCGCGCAGCATCCGCTTTGCCTCGTTGATCGAAATTTTCCCGTCTGAAATGGCGGTGTTATATTCGGCCATCAACTGCGCAAACCGCTGGGCCAAAACCACAACGTCTTGGTTTACGTTTTTGCTTTCAGCGTTACGCTTATCTGCATCATAGGCCACAGTAATGCCGCGCAGTTCGGCCAGCGCAGTTGTCACATAAGGATGGCGCGCGGCAGATTCCAGCTGCGCCACAACATCAATGGGCATAAAGCGGTCATCGTGGCCGTCTTGGTCGGAATAATAGCGCCCCAAGGTCGCCTTGGATTTGCCCGTCAACTTGCAGGCCGCTTCGATGCCCACATCCTTGACCAACGCTTCGCTGTGTTTTTTCAGATAAGATTCAACGCTCATGGCTGCCCTGCCCCAGAGTTCCATATGCCAAAAGCTTGGCTGCACATGCGTGGGAAAACCACCCCGATTTTCCCCTTCCGCTGCGGGCGCAAGATTGGCATTTGCCATGCCAAGGGTCAATGCGCGCCGCGTGACCTTGGTTTATGTGGGCCAGTGTTCGGGTAAGTGGCAGCTGCACGGTTTTTGCGGCCCTTGGCGCGTGGCGGGTTTTGGTGATGGCAGCACCCCTTTATCCCCAGCCCAGCTTTTGCTAAACCGCAGCCATCATGGCAAAACTGTATTTCAACTATTCCACAATGAACGCAGGCAAATCGACCCTGCTGCTGCAAGCCGCGCATAACTACCGCGAAGGCGGGATGCACACCTATCTGATCACTGCGCAGCTGGACAACCGCGCAGGCCATGGCAAAATCGCCAGCCGCATCGGCATTGGCGAAGACGCCGATACCTTTGGCCCTGCCGAGGATATGTTCGCCAAAATCGCCGCCCGCCAATCTCTTGGCCCAGTGGCCTGCGTGTTCATCGACGAGGCGCAGTTTTTGACCAAACCGCAGGTCTGGCAATTGGCGCGTGCGGTCGATGATCTGGGCGTGCCCGTGATGGCCTACGGGCTGCGCGTGGATTTTCAGGGCAATCTTTTTCCGGGGTCAGCCGCGCTGCTGGCTTGGGCGGATGAGATGCGCGAAGTGCGCACGATATGCCATTGCGGTAAAAAGGCCACCATGGTTATTCGGCGCGGGCCAGATGGGCGCGCGCTGCGCGATGGCGAGCAGGTACAAATTGGCGGCAATGAAACCTATGTCAGCCTATGCCGCCGCCATTGGCGCGCCGAGGTAGGGCAGTAGTTAAGGCTGCGGCCCAAGGTTTTGCGGGGCCAGCGCAATCAGCGCCCCCGCCACCGCAATCAGCGCCATGCCCAACAGCGCAACCAAGCCCAATCCATCGCCCCACAAAACATAGGCCCAAATCGCCGATGCGGGCAGGATCAGATATTCCAGCACCGATGCTTTGCCCACTGCCGTCAGCTGATAGGCGCGAATAGCCATGCCAACCCCAAACAGCGACCCCGCCGCCTGAACGAATGTCCAAAACCAAAAGGCAGGCGTGGGGATAACAGGGCCGCGCAGCACAAAACCATCCGTCCCCACAGGCACATCTTGCGGAAACAGCGCCAACACGCCCATGCCAATGGCCCCGCAAATGCCCAGCATAATGAAAAATCCCGCAAGCAGGGTCGCGGCGCTTTCGCCTTCGCACCATTCGCGCGTGGCGATATTACCCAGCCCGTACAGAACCGCCGCCAGCACGGGAAACAGCGCCGCCAGCGATGCACCCGACAGCGCCTGCGGGCCCAGAACCAATACCACCCCCGCAAAGCCAATGATAACTGCCGCCACCTGCACCGCCCCCACGCCGCGCCCAAATGCAAAGCGCGAGATCAGCAGCACAAAAATAGGCGCGGTAAACAGCCCTGCCGCCACCAAAGCCACAGGCAAAAACGCCAACGCGCCGAAATACATCACCATCGCCAGCGCGTGCAAAACCGAACGGATCAGCACAGGCCGCCAGTTTTTGGGCCACAGGCGCAGACCAAAGGGCAGCGCCACCAGCGCCAAAATCACCATCGCCATCACACTGCGCGTCGCGTGAAACTGCCACAGCCCCGCATCTTGGGCGATCACTTGCACCTGATTATCGGTATACCCAATCGTCAGCGCATAAATCAGCGTCAGGCCCGCAGCGGCCAAAGTGCGGTCAGGTTTTTGGGCAAGCGGCAAAATTGGCGGCATCGGGCATTCCTTTTTTCCCTAAGTGCCACACTGCGGCCATATGCAGCCTGCCAAAAACGACATGCCCTACCCCCGCTTGTCCGATTGAACAGCCAAGAAGGGTAGGTTACTCTGGTTGAGTAACCCAGTGAAAGTGACGATGACCGCCCTGCACCAATATAGCCGCCTCGAGGCCGCAGGACTGTGGCGCAGCGCGCCCGATGCGCAGCGCCGCGAGGTTATTGTGGGCCTGCGCGATGCGACGATTGTGCTGATCGATCCCAAAACCGAAGGCCCGCTAACCCAATGGTCGCTGCCCGCCATAGCGCGGGTTGGGGCCTTTGAAGGCTTTGTCGTTTATGGCGCCCACGAGGACGGCGAAGAAACGCTGGAACTAGACGATCCAGTGATGATTGCCGCGCTGGATAAAGTGCGCACGGCGCTGGATCGGCGGCGCAAACGCCCAGGGCGGCTGCGCACGGCGCTGGGTGCGGCAGCGGCGGGGGCGCTGCTGGGCGGCATTGCCGTTTGGCTGCCGCTTGGCCTTTATGATTTTGCCGCAAACCGCCTGCCCGATGCCGCGCGGCGCGATATCGCCGTGCAGGCGATGAAGGATATCGCCACCATCAGCGGCTCGCCCTGCGCGGGTGCAATGGGGGCGGCTGCGGCGGGCGATCTCGCGCGGCGCGTGCTGCCCGATGCACGCCCCGCCATCGCCATTCTGCGCGAGGGGCTGGCTGCCCCCACCTCCCTGCCCGATGGGACAATCTTGCTGCCCTATGCCCAAGTGGAACGCGCCGAAGGGCCCGATGTTCTGGCGGGCATGGTGCTGGCGCAAAACTTAGCCGCCAAAGCCGATGACCCGCTTGTCGCCGCGCTGCGCCATGCGGGGTTGTTTGCCACCATGCGGCTTTTGTCCAGCGGCTCCTTGCCCGATGGGGCACTAACGGGCTATGGGCTAAGCCTTGCGCAAAGCGATCCGCCCACGAACGATAGCGCCAGCCTGCACGCGGCCCTAACCACTGCGGGAATTTCCAGCGCGCCCTATGCGGCCTTTGCGGGCGATACCGCGCTGGCACAAATGCCAGACCCCGCCCCGCAAGGCTCTACCCCGCCCGTGCTGGAAGATGCGGCGTTTTTGGCACTGCAATATATGTGCGATCAGTAGGGCCCAATTACAGGCAGATCAGCGAATAAACGCGTCGCCAAACCCAGCCCCGCGCGCCAGTGATAATGCGGCCGAGGCATCAGCCACACTGGCAAATGGCCCCGCCATAATGGCCACCAGTTGCTGCCCGCCCCGCATCCCCGTGGCCGAGGCGACAGGCAGGCCCATACCTGCAAGCCGCCCTGCCGCGTTCTGCGCATTGGCAGGCTGGCCAAAGGTGCCGACCTGCACATAAATCCGCCCCCCTGCCGCAGCTTGGGTTTGCCCGCCCGCCGACATGGTCGATGCCGTCAGGCGCGTGCCGCTTTGCGCGGCAAGTCCTGCGCTGCGCTGCGCCTTTTTGCGCGCCACATCGGCAACGGTTTGCGCGGGCACTTTTTGCGTCCAAACCTGCGCTTGCTGCGCCCAGCCCGTGGCCGTACCCCAGCCGCGATAAGGGTTCAGGCGGTCATCATCCCATGCCGCCTCGTATGTTTGCGGCGCAGGGCGCTGCGCGATGATCTGCTGGCCCGCAATCACAGTTTGCACATAACGGCCCGATTGGCCGCTGCTTGCCGCGCCCGCATATCCCTGCGCGCCGCCGCCCGTATAGCCCCCGCCCGCAGGCGCAGTGCCCGCCTGCTGGCCCTGCCCGCCGCGCAGCGCCGCGCCAACACCGCGATAATTGGGCGAAACCCAGCCCGTGGCCGAACCATCCCCGCGCGTGCAAACGGTCACGCTTCCCCCCGTCGTCAACGGAATGGCTTGCAGCACGGGCGCAGAGGCAGGGCAAGCCGCAGCGCCAGAAACACCCCCGCTATAGGTTGCGCTTGGGGCGGCGCTGGCCAGATTGGGCATTTGAATGGCCGCGCGCGGCGCGGGCGCAGCGTAACCTTGGGCGCGGGCCACCGCACGCGGGGCAACTGTGCCCTGCTCTATCCCAGGCACCGCAATCGGCGCAAAAACGCCCGTCTTGCGTCCCGCTGTCATATCCGAGGCAATCGTATCCATCGGCGCGCCAACGTCTTGCGTGCCGCCCAGCGGTGCCGCCGTATCGCCCTGCGCCAATCGCGCCGCCGCCTGCGATGGGGTCACAGCGTTGCACATCGGTTTGCGGTCACGGCCAATGCGCGGCACCCATGTGACCTGCCCCCCAAAGCCCGCACGCATAAAAACGCAGCCACGGCTATCAACATATTGCTGGCCAGAGAACCCCGCAGGCGGCGCTTCGGCAGGGCCGCCCACCGCGGCAACCGATTGGGCAAAAGCGGGCGGCAAAGCCGCAAATGACAGGCTGGCCAAAACCACAGCGCCAGATAGAATCACCCGCATCTTTTCCCCCAAATGCAGCATTTGGGATACCATGTGCGAAACCAAACCCGTTCGCAAGCAGATTGCCTTAATTTGGCCTTAATTGCTGCCAAACACTCTATTTGGTGCCAAACATGCGGTCACCCGCATCCCCTAGGCCAGGCACGATATATCCGTGCGAATTCAAATGACTGTCCAAAGATGCCGTAACAATCGGCACATCTGGATGGGCAAGGCGCATCCGCTCTACCCCCTCTGGCGCGGCAAGCAGGCACAAAAAGCGGATGTTCTTGGCCCCCGCCTTTTTCAACAAATCTATCGCCGCAACCGAAGAATTGCCCGTGGCCAGCATCGGGTCGACCACAATCGACAACCGCTCGTCCAACTGATCGGGCAGTTTGCAATAATATTGCACAGGTTCCAGTGTTTCAGGGTCGCGGTATAGGCCCACAAACCCCACGCGCGCGGCGGGGATCAGCTCTAATATCCCGTCCAACAGCCCATTGCCCGCCCGCAAAATCGAAACCAGCGCCAGCTTCTTGCCTTCAATCGCGGGGGCGTCCATCGGCTCTAGCGGCGTGTCAATGCGCATCGTGGTCATCGGCAATTCGCGCGTCACCTCATAGGCAAGCAGCAAACTGATCTCGCGCAAAAGCTGGCGAAAGCTGGCGGTCGAGGTGGTTTTATCGCGCATCAGGCTTAGCTTATGCAGCACCAAAGGGTGCGATACGACGGTCAAATGTTCACGCATGGCCAGCCTCCACAATTTGCCCCTTCGGTATCCTGCGCCCGCCCGCCCGCGTCAAGCGCCCCCGCAGGCCTTTTGCGCGATCTCTTTACGCTTTCACATTGGCGCAAATACCTTGGGGGGTGCCGCTGAAGCTTGCTTCAGCCGCGGGGGGGCTAGCCCCCCTCCTGTCCCACCGCAAACGGCGTCACAAGAAACTGCGCCCATCGCCCCGCTGCGCGAGCCCTAAATGTGCGGCGACACTGGCCGCCACATCGACAAAGGCGCATTGGCCAATTTCCCCCGCACCCGCGCCCGCCACCAAAACAGGAACCCTTTCGCGCGTGTGTTCGGTGCCGTGCCATGTGGGATCATTGCCATGATCGGCGGTAAAAATGGCAATATCACCCGCGCGCAGGCGCGGCAAAAACGCCCCCACCCGCGCGTCAAACCATTCCAGCGCGCGCGCGTACCCCGCCACATCGCGGGGGTGACCATACAGGCTGTCAAATTCCACAAAATTGGCAAACACCAGCGCGCCGTCTTCGGCAGCGCCAGCCAAGGCATCCAAATGGTCAAACAGCCCCGCGTCAGACGTGGCCTTGTGCAGAAGATCTATCCCCCGCATCGAGAATATATCCCCGATCTTGCCAATCGCGTGCGTGACATGCCCCGCGCCTTGCGCCCAATCCAGCAAGGTCAGGCTTGGCGGGGCAATCGCATAATCGCGCCGATTGGACGTGCGCTGAAAATGCCCCACATCCCCAGTGAAAGGCCGCGCAATCACGCGGCCCACTTTGCGCGCGTGCAAATGGGGGGCCAAATCAGCGCATAGTTTCAACAGCCGCTCCAGCCCAAAGGCCCCCTCATGCGCGGCAATCTGAAACACCGAATCCGCCGAGGTATAACAAATCGGCCAGCCCGTGCGCAGATGCTCGGCCCCATGCGCCGCAATAATCGGCACACCGCTCGCGTGGCAATTGCCCAAAATACCACCCGTGCCCGCAAGGGCGCAGACAAGGGCCACCAGATCATCGTCAAAGGCGGGGGTTTTGTCGGGGAAATAGGCCCAGTCCCACGGCACAGGCACGCCAGCAAGTTCCCAATGCCCCGAAGGCGTGTCTTTCCCGCGCGAGACCTCATTGCCCGCACCCCAGCGCCCGCGCGGGGTGGCATTCAGGTTTGGCGCATCCAAACCAGAGGCGAGCCTCACCGCCGCCCCCAGCCCAAGCCCATCCAAATGCGGCATATGCAGCGGGCCTGATCGCCCCACATCGGCGCGCCCCGCCGCGCAGGCCTGCGCAATATGGCCCAGCGTATTGGAACCTGCATCCGTGCCCAGCGCAGTGCTAAAATCGGCCCCGTCCAGCGCGCCGCCAATGCCAACGGAATCCATCACAATCAAAAAGGCGCGCGGCATTTACGCAACCCTTTCTAGGATCAATTTTGGCACGATTTTAGGTGGTTTCTCGCCCAATCGATAGGCGCTGCGCACAGCAGCCTCGGCGCGGTCAGCCGCCGCTTCGGTCGCGGCATGAACCACGCAGATCAACTCGCCCCGCGCCAAATCGGTGCCAATTGGCGCTAGCGCAGACAGGCCCACGGCGGGGTTAATGCGGTCCCCCTCGCGCTGGCGGCCCCCGCCCATGGCCACCACAGCAAGGCCCAGCGCATGGCCATCAATCGCCGTGACATAGCCCGCCGCATCTGCGGTAATCGCGCGGATCACGGTCGATGCGGGCAGCCGGTCTGCCCAGCGATCCACAAAATCCAAAGGCCCACCTTGGGCCGCCACCATTTGGCCAAACACTTCCGCCGCCGAACCGTCTTCCAGCGCCTCGCGGATTTGGCCTGCGCCATTGGCCGCATCAGGCGCAAGCCCCGCCAAACGCAACGCCTCGCCGCCCAGCGCGCAGGTGGCATCCCACAAGCGCGTGTTTACATTGCTGCCCGTCAAGGTTTCCATCACCACCATCACCTCCAGCGCATTACCCGCCGCATCGGCAAGGGGCTGCGACATATCGGTGATCAGGGCCGATGTTTTGCACCCCGCACCATTTGCTGTATCAACCAGCGCGCGGGCCAAAGCGCGGGCATCGCCCAGCGTTTTCATAAACGCGCCCGAGCCCACTTTGACATCCAGCACCAGCGCGGGCAGCCCTGCCGCCAGCTTTTTAGACAAAATCGATGCGGTGATCAAATCAATCGACTCAACCGTGCCCGTCACATCGCGCACGGCGTACAGGCGGCGGTCGGCGGGGGCAATCTCGCCACTGGCGGACACAATCGCGCAGCCAATTTGATCCAGTTGCGCGCGCAGGGCCACTTCGGACAGGCCCGTGCGAAAACTGGGAATGGATTCCAGCTTATCCAAAGTGCCGCCCGTATGGCCAAGTCCCCGCCCCGAAATCATCGGCACCCCTGCCCCGCAGGCGGCCAGCGCAGGGGCCAGCAGCAGGGATGTGCAATCGCCAATGCCCCCCGTGGAATGCTTATCCACAATAGGCCGCCCGCCCGATTTCCATGCCAGAACATGGCCGCTGTCGCGCATGGCAAGGGTAAGGGCCACGCGCCCCGCCTCACTTAGCCCGCGCTGCACAACCGCCATCGCAAAAGCGCCCACTTGGGCATCGCTGACCGCGCCATTCGCCAGACCTTGCGCAAACCAGCGCAGCGCATCAGCAGATGGTGTCTGCCCATCGCGCAGCTGCACCAGGATAGCGCGGGCATCCATGTTACAGCTTGCCCGTTTTGGCCATATGGGCGGCAGTAAACACGCCAGGCAACAAGTCTGCCACAGTCATCGTCAGGCGCGCGCCATCGGTGGTACACAACGTGACCTTCACATCTGGGTCTGCAAATTCGGCGATCTTTTGGCGGCACCCACCGCAGGGTGGCACGGGCGCAGGGCTGTCGGCAATCACCAAAATTTCCGCAATGCGCGTATCGCCGCCCGCAATCATCGCCGCAATCGCCCCCGCTTCGGCGCAGGTGCCTTCGGGATAGGCCACGTTTTCCACATTGCAGCCAACATGAAGGTTGCCATTGGTCGAGCGGATGGCCGCCCCGACATGAAAATTGGAATAGGGCACATAGGCGCGCAGGCGCACGGCGGTGGCAGGGGCCAAAAGATCCATGGGTTCTCTCCGTTCTTTGGGGCAGATTGCGGCTGTTGCGGCCAAAGCGCAAGGCCTATGGCGTAAAGGGATCAATCGGGTATCCGACGCCCGTCAGATACAGCCCCTGCGGCGGGGCCACGGGCCCGCAAGCCGCGCGGTTGGCCGCGCGCAGCGCCTCGCCCACTTGCTCAGGCGGCCAAGTGCCCGCGCCGACGCGTTCCAGCGTGCCCACAATAGATCGCACCTGATTGTGCAGAAAACTGCGCGCGCGCAGGCGGAATTGAAATTCGCTGCCGCCCGTGATGGGGGCCTTTGTGATGGTGATCTCGTCAATCGATTTCACAGGGCTTTTGGCTTGGCACATGCTGGAACGGAAGGTGGTGAAATCATGCTTGCCAATCAAATGCGCGGCTCCTGCCTGCATGGCCGCCAAATCCAATTCAAACGGCACGCGCCACACCGCGCCTTTGTCCAACACCTCGGGCGCGCGGCGTGACTGAACGCGAAACAAATAGCGCCGCTCCACCGCGCTGAAGCGCGCGTGAAAATCATCCGCCACCAGCGCCGATTGCAATACAGCCACAGGCGCAGGCGACAGGTGCCAGTTCAGCGCAGCGGTCAGGCGGAATGTATCCCATTCCCGTGCCAAATCGGCATGGGCCACCTGCCCTGTCGCGTGAACCCCCGCATCCGTGCGCCCCGCACCTGTGACGGTCGGCGCGGATGAATCAAGCGCTGCCAAAGCAGCCTCTAAAGCACCCTGCACTGAAGGCTGGCCCCCCGATTGGCCCCCCGATTGGCGCTGCCAGCCATGAAACGGCGCACCGCTATATTCGATGAGAAAGGCATATCTGGGCATGGGTCTTTCGATACTCAATGCCGCGCGCCCTGTCTATGCCAAAGGGGGGCTTTCCGCCCCCCTCGCTTCGCTCACCCCCCGAGGATATTTGAGGAGCAAGGAAGCAGGCAGAGATTTGCACTTTGCGGATGGGGGTCTGTTAAATCGGGGCGCGGATACCTATGTTTGGCGAGATTGAAGGAGGGCCGCGCCCGATGTTTTCATCTTTGACAAGTGGAATTTCGCGCCAGTTTGGCGAGATTGGCGCGCAGCTGTCATCTCTGGTGATGGAACCAACCCTGCGCCTTGGCGTGACGGGGCTGTCGCGGGCGGGTAAGACGGTTTTTATCACCAGTCTGATTGCCAACCTGCTTGAGCGGTCTCGCATGGGGCAACTGAAGGCAGGCGGGCGGATTGAGGCGGTGTATTTGCAACCCCAGCCAGATGACACCCTGCCCCGCTTTGGCTTTGAAGACCATCTGGCCGCGCTGACGGGGGACGCGCCGCATTGGCCCGAATCCACCCGCGCCGTGTCCGAATTGCGCCTATCGTTTCGCATTGCGCCCTATGGAATGCTGGGCGGGCTGACGGGGCCGCGTGTGTTGCATTTGGATATTGTCGATTATCCTGGTGAGTGGCTGCTGGATTTGGCGCTGCTGGACAAATCATATATGCAGTGGAGCGAGGAGGTGCTGTCCCGCCTGCCGCAGCGCGCCATGGGGGCGGAATATTTGGCGCAGGCCCGCGCCGAAGACGGCGCGCGCGCGTTGGATGAAGTGCGGGCAACCGCGCTGGCCGCATCCTTTACCCAATACCTACACGCCGCCCGCGCGGCGGGCTGGTCCGATTGCAGCCCGGGGCGGTTTTTGCTGCCCGGCGATTTGGCAGGCAGCCCCGCGCTGACCTTTGCCCCCCTACCCCCATCGGACGCCCCGCGCGGCAGCATGGCGCGGGAAATGGCCCGCAGGTATGAGGCGTATAAACGCCGCGTCGTGCAGCCGTTTTTCCGCGACCATTTCGCCAAGATCGACCGCCAAATCGTGTTGGTCGATGTGCTGGGCGCGATCCACCAAGGCCCCCGCGCGCTGGAAGATTTGCGCCGCACGATGGCGGATATTTTGGGCGCGTTCAAACCCGGCCGCTCGCGGTTTTTATCGCAGATTTTGGGCGGCAAGCGGGTGGAGAAAATCCTGTTCGCCGCCACCAAGGCCGACCACTTGCACCATATCCAACACGCCGCCCTGACGGGGATTATGCAGGCCATGCTGCGCGAGGCGATGTCGCGCGCCGATTTTGCAGGGGCGGATACGGCGGCCATGTCGATTGCCGCCCTGCGCTGCACGGTGGAAGAAATGCTTTCCCAAAATGGCGAGATTTTGCCTGCGGTGCGCGGGCGGCAGGCTGAAACGGGCAAGCAGGTGGCGCTTTATGCGGGCGAGCTGCCCGCCGACCCGATGCGCCTGTTATCCCCTGCGCGGCAAGGGGCCGCGGCGTGGCTCGATGCCGATTTTGGCATGATGCAATTTGCCCCTGCGGTCGGCAATTCAGCGGGCGGCCTGCCCCATATCCGCCTTGACCGCGCGGCAGAATTTTTGATCGGAGATCGGCTGTGAACGAGACCCCGCCCCATTCCCCCTTGCGCAAATCTGTGGTGCTGGAAATGGATGCGCCCGCCGCAGACCCCAGCCTTGCCGCGCCAGTTTTGGACGATACGGCCGATGCGAGCCGCGCCATCACCGCGCTGAACGCCGTTGCCCCGCGCCGCCGCTCTGCGCTGTCACGTCTGGGGCTTTGGGTGTTTACATCCCTGTTCGCGCTGGTGCTGACCACGGCAGCGTGGAACTTTGTCATGGGCCTATTTGCCAGCAATGCGGTGCTGGGCTGGGTCGCCTTTGGCCTTGTTATCGCCGCCTTGGCGCTGGCCATCATCGCCGCGTGGGGCGAGGCGCTGGCCTTTTTGCGCATGGGGCGGCTGGACGCGATCCGCCAGCGCGCGGGCCTCGCCGAAGCGGCAAATGACCTGCCCGCCGCACGCGCCGTGCTTGCCGATATCACCCGCCTTTACGCAGGCCGCGCGGATACATCATGGGGCATGGCCCGCCTGCGCGAGCGGCAATCCGATGTGCTGGACGCCGACGCGCTGCTGGCATTGGCCGAGACTGAACTGCTCGCCCCCCTAGACCGCGCCGCACTGGCCGAGGTTGAATCCGCCGCGCGGCAAGTGGCCACGATCACCGCCTTTGTGCCCCTTGCGCTGGCCGATGTGGCCGCCGTTCTCATCGCCAATATGCGCCTGATCCGCCGCCTGTCGCAGATTTACGGGGGGCGTTCGGGCAGCCTTGGCAGCCTTGCCCTGCTGCGCCGTGTGGCAGGCGCGCTGCTGGGTGCGGGGGCCATGGCGCTGGCCGATGATCTGGTAGGCTCGGTCGCGGGGGGGGGAATTTTGGGCAAAATATCCCGCCGCTTTGGCGAAGGGGTGGTCAACGGCGCCCTAACCGCGCGGGTGGGCATTGCCGCGATGGAACTGTCCCGCCCGCTGCCCTTTGTGGCGCAGCCACGGCCAAATACGGGGGCGACGGTAAGCCGCGCCTTGGCGGGGATGTTTGGGGGGAAGGAGTAGGGGGGCGTTCAGCCGCGCACTGTCTTTGAAACTTAGTGCTGAATGCAAAAAGGCTCCCGACCTTAGCTACTAAGCTGGTCGTTGACTAGCGGGCAAACATTGCTCACAATGATTCCATTGGAAAAAAATGCTATGGAGATCGAAATGTTTGGATTTAGCGAGGCTGAAAAACTTTCTAAACTTAAAAAGACCCTTTCAGGGCGTAATCTAGATGAGGTAATTATTGAATTCGCGGAAGAGAAATACACAAAAAAGCCTGCGATAAAGTATGATAGCGAAATATTGAGAAAGATAGTAGATTATTTGGCTGACAAAGAGCCTATGTCAAATGAAGAAAAGATCGTTCATTTAAAGAATGCCCAATCACATTTAGCGCTACCCGCCGAGGCGTTTGATATATATTTTGCGTGGAATAAATATAATGCGGTAAAATCAGCCGCAGAAGTGCTTTATAATACAACTATTATTTGTGAGTTTTCGCAGGGTGAATGGCTCGATCATTTCCTAAACTTATTTCTGAGAGAAGTGGGTCTAGAAAATATTTTCTTCTTTGTCTTTCCGCAGAGATCAAATCTCTCGTACGAAGATCATAAAATATCTACGGAAAATAGAGAGGCGCTACTCGAAGTGTTTTTAGACAACATTGCTTCTCGCAGCAATTTTTGCAAGATGGCCAATCATTTTGCTGCAATGAATCCCTACTTTAGGGATTTTCCAATGTAGCAAGTACGCACAAAACACCAAAGCAAGCGCTAGCACAGTGCCGTACTTCTGGGATACGCCCGTTATAGGCGAAAACTCAAAAAATAGGCGTGTTCTGGAGCTACCGCGCCGCGCACGGTTTCACCCCGCGCTTGAGCGAACGTTGGGTGCGTGCTTGAACGCACCAACTTTTTCACCCCAAACCCCACCCAAAATGGTGCTCGCCCTCCACCCCACACGCCCTACAATGTAGGGACGGATGCAATACGCACAACATACGGGAAAAATACGGATACCATACGCCCAAAACCCATAAAATAAGGCGTTTTTGGCGGGCCTCTCGCCGCGCAGGCAATCCCCCCGCGCGGCGCGTTAACCTACAAAATTTCCGACATCTTCACCGTGCGCCCCTCGGCGACCGATTTCAGCGCGGCTTCGGCCAAGGCCAGGGCGATCAGCCCATCTTCGCCCGATGGGGCGGCGGGTTTACCGCTGCTCAGCGCGGCAATAAAGCTTGCAATTTCAGCGCCGTAGGCTTCGGTATAGCGGGTCATGAAGAAATCATGCAGCGGCGGGCGGGTATAGCCTGCGGCGCTGGCCACCTCAATCGACACGGGGCGCTGGTTTTCGGCCGATACCGCGCCTTTGCTGCCATGCACCTCGATCCGCTGGTCATAGCCATAGGTCGCACGGCGCGAGTTGGAAATCATCGCCTGGCGGCCAGAGGCGGTTTTCAGCATCACCTGAACAGAGTCAAAATCCCCTGCTTTTCCAATGGCTTGATCCACCAAAACCGCAGCCATTGCCGACACTTCAGCAATTTCTTCGCCCAGCAAAAACCGCGCCATGTCAAAATCGTGGATGGTCATATCGCGGAAAATCCCGCCCGAACGCGCGATGTATTCCACAGGCGGCGCACCTGGATCGCGCGATGTGATGACCACCATTTCCACCGCACCAATAGTGCCCTTATCAATTTCCGCCCGAACCGCGCGGAAATGCGGGTCAAAGCGGCGGTTGAACCCCACCATCAGCGTGCCTGTATGGGCGCGCACCACCGAAAGGCAGGCCTTTACACGGTCTAGCGACAGGTCAATCGGCTTTTCGCAAAACACAGCTTTTCCAGCCTTTACAAAGGCTTCGATCAGATCGGCATGGGTATCGGTGGGGGTGCAGATGATGACAGCGTCAATATCGGTGGCGGCCAAAATCGCCTCCATACTGCGCACGTCGCAGCCGTATTGATCGGCAATGGCCTGCGCGGCGGCGGGCATCGCATCGGTCACGGCGACCAGTTTGGCGTTTGCATCCCCCATCACGGCCTTGGCATGAACCTTGCCAATGCGCCCAGCGCCCAAAAGGCCAAATCTGACTGTCATTATCGTCTCCTCAACGGGGGTTTTGCAGGTTTATGCGGGGGTTGCGTTTGGGCGGAACGTATATTCCGAAACGGCGCGCGTTCAACCCGAAAATTCCAAAACACCCTGCGCGCTGCCGAAGTTTCGTCAGCGCGCAGGTGGCTGCGGGCCAGTCTGCGCAGCGTTAATCTTGGCTGCGCAAAACCCCTGCTGGGCGGCGGGCCAGCGGGCGCAGAACAAAGACCAGACCCGCCAGTAACGTGGCCAAAATCCCGCCGAAAATCACGCCAAGGGCAGACAGCGGCTCGAACAAATAATCGGCGTCCATCACGAAATGCATCACGCCCCATGCGCCCAGCGCGCCCGCAAACAGCGCGACCAAACCTGCCGCCGCCCCTGTCAGCGCGGCGCGCAGGGCAAAGCTGATCAGGATGCGCCCGCGCGTGGCCCCTAGGGTTTTCAGCACCGCAGCCTCATACACCCGCGCGCGCTCGCCCGATGCGGCGGCACCAATCAGCACAACAAAACCCGTGGTCAGCGTGGCAAGGGCCGCCAGCGTTGTGGCCTGCGCAATCGCGCCCAAGGCTTCGGCGGCGCGGGCGATGGCGGCTTTGATCCCGATGGCGGTAATGTTGGGATAGGCGCTAGCCATTTCGCGCAAAATCCCCGCCTCGGCATCGGCACCTGCATAGACGGTTGAGATATAGGTATGCGGCGCGCCTGCCACGGCATTTTCCGACAGAGTCATGATAAAGCCCATGCCCGCATTGGAAAAATCGACATTGCGAAACGACGTGACCCGCGCGGTGATATCGCGGCCAAGGATGTTGACGGTGACCGTATCGCCCAGCTTCAGGCCAATTTCCAACGCCTCTTCCTGCGCAAAGGACACCTGCGGCTCGCCCGTATAATCTGCGGGCCACCAAGTGCCTTGCGTCACCGTGGTGCCTGCGGGCATGGCACCTGCAAAGGTGATGCCACGATCGCCCTGCGTCACCCAATGCCCGCCAGATGCTTCGCGCGCGTCTGCGCCGTTGATTTGGGTTAGAATGCCGCGCAGCATGGGCGCGCTTTCCACTTGGGTTACATCGGGGTTAGCGGCCAGTTTGGCGCGGAACCCGTCGATTTGGTCAGATTGGATATCGACAAAGAAATAGCTGGGCGCGCGGTCTGGCAGATCGCGGGCAATGGCCGCGCGCAGGTTATAGTCAATCTGCCCCACAGCGGCCAAAACCGTCAGCCCAAGGCCAAGCGCCAGCACGATTTGCATGGTTTCGGCGCGCGGTGCGCCGATGGCAGCAAGGGCCGCGCGCAGGCCAAAGCGCCCGCGCATAAACGCGAGACGCGCGGCGCGGCGCACGGCCCAGCCAAGGCCCAGCGCCGCCAGTGCCAAAATGGCCAATGATGCCGCAATGCCGCCCGCCATGCCCAGCGTCAGCGCCCAATTGCCCGACAGCAGCACAGCGCCGCCCACCAGAATCAGAGCAAGCCCTGCCAGTGCGATAAGATAGCGCCCGCGCACCCGCCCACCCGCAACACCGCCCCGATACAGGGCAGCAGCGCGGATTGATTCAGACCGCGCGAGGGGCCACAGCGCAAATAGGAACGCCGAGGTCATGCCATAAAATGCCGCTTCCAAAACGGGGCCAGCCTTAAGCGTGATATCGGCGGGAAAGGGCAGCACGGCCTGTATTTGCGCGGCAAACAACAGAGGCAGGCCGACGCCCAGTATCAGGCCCAGCGCCACGCCGATGGCGGACAACAGGGCGATTTGCAGGAAATAGGTTTGAAAAATCAGCCCGCCTGTCGCCCCCAAAGTGCGCAGCGTGGCGATGGTGGAAATCTTTGCCTCTAGGTAACTACGCACCGCTGCGGCCACGCCCACCCCGCCCACGGCAAGGCCCGCAAGGCCTACCAATACCAAAAAGTCGCCCATACGGTCGACAAAACGCTCGACACCCGGCGAAGGGCGGCGGCGGTCGTCCCAGTCAAGGCCGTTTTCGCGAAACTTGGCTTCGGTTTGGGCCTGCAATGCGGCAAGATCGGCCCCTGCGGGCAGGATCATGCGATACGCGCTGTCAAACAGGGTGCCTGGGCCCAGCAGGCCCGACTGCGCAAGATCGGCGCGCAGCACAATCACGCGCGGGGCAAAGCTAAAGCCCGATGTGGCGCTATCGGGTTCGGCAATTAGGCGGGCGGCTAGGCGAAAGGTTGTCTCGCCCAGTTTGAACCTATCGCCGATGGCAAGGCCCATCTGATCGGCCAAAACCCCGTCCACCACCGCGCCAGCCGCACCATTTTGTTGGGCAAAGGCCGATGGCAAATCGGCAGCGCCGTCCATTTGGACAGCGCCCAGCAACGGATAGGCCGTATCCACGGCCTTAACGGCCACCAAAACCCGTTGATCGCCCACCACGGCCATAGACCGAAAATCGACAATTTCCGAAACCTTTTCGCTGATGCTTTCAAAATAAGCGCGTTCTTCGGCGCTAGCAAAGCGGTAGGTGATCTGCGCCTGCGCATCCCCGCCCAGCAGCACCGCCCCCTGTTCCGTTAGGCCCGATTGGATCGAGGCGCGCACCATGCCCACCCCCGCAATGGCCCCAACGCCCAGCGCAAGGCAGGCCAGAAAAACGGCAAATCCGCGCAACCCACCGCGCAATTCGCGCGCGGCAATACGGGCGGCTAAAGCGATGCTCATGCTGTCACCTTGGCCTTTGGCGCGGGTTTGGCGGCGCTGTCTTCGGCAATGCGCCCATCGACCAGCCGAATGGTGCGCCCGCAGCGCGCGGCAAGTTCGGGGGCATGGGTGACCATAATCAACGTGGCCCCATGGCGGCTTTGCAGGCCAAAGATCAAATCCATAATGGCCGCGCCGTTGACGCTGTCCAAATTGCCCGTCGGCTCGTCCGCCAGCAAAATCGCAGGGCGGGGCGCTGCGGCGCGGGCAAGCGCCACGCGCTGCTGCTCGCCCCCTGACAGTTGCGCAGGATAATGATCCATCCGCGCGGTCAAGCCCACGGCGGCAAGCTCTTCGCGCGCACGATCAAAGGCATCGGCATCGCCCGCAATCTCCATCGGCATGGAGACATTTTCCAGCGCGGTCATGGTGGGGATCAGGTGGAATGATTGAAACACCACCCCCATGCGTCCGCGCCGAAAGCGTGCAAGCTGATCTTCGTTCATGTTGCTGATGTCATCGCCCAGCGCGGTGATCTGGCCCGCGGTGGCCCGTTCCAGCCCGCCCATCAGCATCAACAGCGATGATTTTCCCGAACCTGACGGGCCAACCATACCAATCGTCTCGCCCCGCGATATATCCAGCGAAATGCCCTTCAATATCTCGACATTACCTGCGTTTCCCGCCAAGGTTAGGCCAACATCTTTCATGCTTAGAACTGTATCGGTCATCATGCGCGCCTTTATTACTTTTCCCATACCTATGCCGCCGCGCAGAATTCGCAACGCGATTGCAGCATTTTTCTGCACTTTCGCCGCGATTGTGGCGGTGATTGCCCCGCTCAGGGCAGCACATGCCGAAACTGTCACCCTTGTGGCCTTTGGCGATAGCCTGACCCAAGGCTATGGTTTGCCGCAAGAACAGGGCTTTGTTCCGCAACTTCAAACCTATCTGACGGCAGCAGGCGATGACGTGGCTGTGATCAACGCGGGCGTGTCGGGCGATACCACGGCAGGGGGTGCGGCGCGGATTGACTGGACGCTGACCGATGATGTGGACGGCGTGATCGTCAACCTTGGCGGCAATGATCTGCTGCGCGGTCTGCCGCCCGAGGAGACCCGCGCCAATATGGACAAAATCGCAGGTGCGATTGCGGCCAAGGGCCTGCCGATGCTGATTGTGGCGATGATCGCCCCGCCCAATTATGGGGCCGATTATCAGGCCGCATTTGATGCGATTTACCCCGACATTGCCGCCAAATATGGCGCAGAGATCACCCCGCCCTATTTCACCCCCATCACGGGCGGCAACCCAGACCCCAGTGCGGCCCGCGCCTTTATGCAAGACGATGGTATCCATCCCAATGCAGCAGGCGTGGCCAAGCTGGTGGCAGGCCACGGCCCGCAAATCCGCGCTTTGGTGGCGAAAGCTGCTGCGAAATGAACGCGGCGCTTGGGGCCTTTGCCGCCGCCATCGGCGCGGGGCATGTGTTGCAAGGGGCCGATTGCGCGCCCTATTGCAGCGAGCCTACAACCCATTACACCGCAAACCCGCTTGCCGTGCTGCGCCCCGCCAATACGGGTGAAGTCAGCGCATGCCTGAAAATCGCCACGCAATACGGCGTTTCCATCGTGCCCACGGGGGGGCGGTCGGGCATCACGGGGGCCATTCATACGAATGGCGGGGTGATGCTGTCGCTTGAACGGATGAATGCCATACGCGACGTGCGCGCCGATGCCCGCATTGCCATTGTCGAGGCGGGGGTGATCGTCTCGCGCCTGCACGAGGCGGCGGATGCGCTGGACCTGTACTTTCCGCTGTGGTTTGGCGCGCGCGGATCGGCGATGATTGGCGGGGTATTGTCGACCAACGCAGGCGGGTCGAACGTGCTGCGCTATGGCAGCACGCGGGGGCTTTGCTTGGGGCTGGAGGTGGTACTGGCCGATGGTCGTATTTTGAATCTGATGAGCCAATTGCACAAAGACAATTCGGGCTTTGATTTAAAGCATATGTTCATCGGGGCCGAGGGCACGCTCGGCATTATCACAGCGGCGGTGATGCGGCTGGTGCCCAAACCGCGCGCCTATGCCACGGCCACGCTGGCGGTGCGCAGCCTGCCCGATGCATTGGATTTGCTGAACCATCTGCAAGCGGCCAGTGGCGGCATGGTCGAGGCGTTTGAATATATGCCCGCCAGTTACATCGCCCGCGTGGCCCAAATTCGCCCCGATCTGCGCGCGCCGTTCGACCGCGATTATCCGATTACCATTTTGGTCGAACTGGGCGCGCTGCGGCCAGATGATAGCGCGCCGAACGTGGATGGCAGCCTGCCGATTGCCGCGCTATTGGAAACCGCGCTTGCGGATATGCTGGCCGATGGCCGCGTTTTGGATGCGGTGATTGCCCAGTCCGAGACTCAGCGCGCTGCCATGTGGGCGCGGCGCGAGGCGGCAGCCCAAGTGATGCAGGCCGTGCAACCATCGGTGGACACCGATATTTGCCTGCCACTGGACAAAATCCCCAGCTTTCTGGAACGCATCGAAGCACGCCTGCCGCAGATTGCCGAAGGTACCTATAGCGTGACTGTGGCCCATTTGGGCGATGGCAATTTGCACTATTCCCTATACCCGCCCCGCAGCGACGCGGCGCTGTATGATGCCTTGGTCGAGGCTGTTGAAGATGAAGTCGCCGCTTTGGGCGGGTCTTTTTCTGCCGAGCATGGGGTGGGGGTGATGAAGCTAAATTCCATGGCGCGGCGCAAAGATGGGGTGGCGCTGGACGTGATGCGCAGCGTAAAGGCGGCGCTAGACCCGCAGGGCATTATGAACCCTGGCAAGGTTATTCCCGCCAAAGTTATTCCCGCAAAAGAGATTTAAGTGATGACCCCCACCCAAACCATTCTGCGCAGCCCTGCGCTGCGGCTTGCGGGCTTTGCTATGTTGGGGCTTGGGGTGATGAACGCATCCGTAGCGCCCTATATCTCGCTGGTGGCGATTGAACGGATTGGTGTTTCCGAAGGCACCTATGCGCTGGTGCTGGTTGCCGCCGCGGCAGTTGCGGTGTTATCTGCCGTGCTGATGGGGGTTTTGGGCGATCAGCGCGGGCGCAGGCATTTGATTGCGGGGCTGACCGCGCTGGCCAGTTTTGTTGGGCTGGGGCTCATGGCCTTTGCCCCATCGCCGCTTGCCTTGGTGCTGTGCCATGCGTTTTTGTTTCCGTTGGGGTCGGCGCTGTATGGGCAAATTTTTGCGCTGGCGCGGCTGGCGGGCCCGCAGGCACCGGGCGCGGCAGATGGGGTGTTGGGCATTATCCGTTCGGGCATGTCGATTGCCTTTATGGCGATGCTGATCTTTTGGACCTTTGCCTTTGGCGCGGGCGTGGATGTGATGTGGGTGTATGATTCCGCCCTGATTGCGGCGCTGGCCCTGCTGCTGATGGTGTGGTTTTTATGGCCGCGCGGCGCGGGTGTGACATGGGATGACCGCCCATCAGGGCTGAACCTGCGCGAGGCATTGCGCGAGCTTGCGCGCCCGCTGATCGCCTCGCGCCTGTTCATGCTGGGGGCCATCAACGCCAGCGCGATGCTGTATTTCGTGCTGATCGGGTTGGTGTTTGAAGCATCCCCCATTCGGGACGCATCCGATGTGGCGCTGTATGTGGGGCTTGTGGCGGGGTGGGAAGTGCCCTGCTTGATCTTGCTGCCGCGTCTTGTGGCCTATGTCTCGCGCGGCACGCTGATTGCGGTGGGCGCTGCGGCATATGGGCTGCATGTGCTGCTGATGCCGATTTGGGTGGATACGGTTTGGCTGTGGGCAGGCACGCTGATTGCAGGGGTGGGCGGCACAGCCTTTATTGGCCTGTCGATCACCTATTACCAAGACCTGCTGCAAGATCGCCCTGGGGCGGCAAGTGCCATGCTGGCGTTGCAAAAGCTGATTGCCGATATTCTTGGCGCATCTGCCTTTGCGATTGGCATGGCGATTGGCGGCTATCAAACGGTGGCGGTGATGGGGTTTGCTCTAACGCTGGGCGGGGCGATGGCGCTGTATTGGGCAGATCGCACGGGCTGGCTGACGGCGCGCGCGGCAGGGACTGTCAGTTAGAGGGGATTGTCAGATAGAGGGGACTGTCAGATAAAACTGACATATCTGCGCGCTGCGGCTTGACAAGACCCGCCCGCCCCTCAAGATGCGCAAAACGGAGAATGTGATGACCGATAAGACGATTTTGCGCGCCCTGCGCGGCGAAGTGCTGCCCACCCCCCCCATTTGGATGATGCGCCAAGCGGGCCGCTATTTGCCCGAATACCGCGCTACACGCGCGCAGGCGGGCGATTTTCTATCGCTGTGCTATAACTCGGAATTGGCGGCAGAGGTCACGCTGCAACCCATCCGCCGCTATGGCTTTGACGCGGCGATTTTGTTTGCCGATATTCTGCTGCTGCCGCAAGCCTTGGGCGCAAAACTGTGGTTTGAAAATGGCGAAGGGCCGCGATTGTCGACGCTGACAACGCCAGCGGAATTGGCGGGTTTGCGCGGCAAAGATGACATCCACGATACACTTGCCCCCATTTACGAGACCGTGAAAATCCTTGCGCGCGAGCTTCCGCGCGAGACGACCCTGATCGGCTTTGCAGGCGCGCCGTGGACGGTGGCCAGTTACATGATCGCAGGGCGCGGCACGCCTGACCAAGGGCCAGCGCACGCGCTAAAATCCGCTGATCGCGCCACGTTTTCGGGGCTCATTGACGTGATTACCGATGCCACCGTTGAATACCTGTCGATGCAGGTCAAGGCTGGGGCCGAGGTGGTGAAGCTGTTCGACAGTTGGGCAGGCAGCCTAAAGGGCCAAGACTTTACCGATTTTGCCGTAAAGCCCGCCGCCAAGATTATTGCAGCCCTTAAGGCCCGCCATCCCGATCTGCCGATCATCGCCTTCCCGCGCGAGGCGGGGGATGGTTACATTGGGTTTGCGCAGGCAACGGGGGCAGATTGCGTGGCGATTGACAATTCTGTCAGCCCCGAATGGGCGGCGGAAAAGGTGCAAGTGACGGGCTGCGTGCAGGGCAATTTATCGCCAACCCATATGGTAACAGGCGGGACAGACTTGGTTCGGGAAACCCGCCGCGTGGTGGACGCGTTCGCCAAAGGCCCGCACATTTTCAATTTGGGCCACGGGATCACGCCCGATGCGAGCCCCGATAATGTGACACGGATGATCGAGGCGGTTCGGGGGGCTTAGCCCCCCTTAAGTCCACCGCCCGCTACGTCCATTTGGCGATGGGCGGCAGGCTCATCAGCACGGCATTGGCATCATGGCCCGTCTCTAACCCAAACTTGGTGCCGCGGTCATAAACAAGGTTGTATTCGGCATATAACCCACGATGGATCAACTGCGCCTCGCGGTCGGCATCGGTAAACGCCTGAACGCAGCGCTTTTCAGTCAGCGGAACAAATGCGGGCAAAAAGGCGCGGCCCACCGCCTGCGTAAAGGCAAAATCAGCCGCCCAATCGCCCGTGTTCAAATCGTCATAGAAAATTCCGCCCACGCCGCGCGCGCGCCAACGGTGGGGCACAAAGAAGTACTCATCGGCCCAAGCCTTGAATTTGGGATAGTAATCTGGCGAATGCGCATCGCAAGCGGCCTGCATTTGGCCGTGAAAATGGGCGGTGTCTTCGGCATACTCAATTGCAGGGTTCAAATCCGAACCACCCCCAAACCACCACGCATGGGGTGTCCAAAACATGCGGGTGTTCATGTGAACTGCGGGCGATTGCGGGTTGCGCATATGGGCGACAAGCGAAATGCCACTGGCCCAAAAACGCGGATCGCTTTCCATGCCAGGAACGCCGCGCGCGGCCATCGCCTTTTGCGCGCGGGGCGCAAGTTCGCCGTGCACCGCCGATACGTTCACGCCCACCTTTTCAAACACCCGGCCCCCGCGCATCACGCTCATCAGCCCACCGCCGCCGCCATCGCGCGCGGTTTCCGACACGTCAAACCGCCCAACGGGGCCCGTGCCAAAACGATCTTCCAGCCCTTCAAAGGCCGCGACAATCTGGTCGCGCAGGCTGCGAAACCACGCCGCTGCCTGCGCCTTTTCGGTTTCAAATTCTAACGCTGCGGCCATGATCCCCCCAAGTGCTGCGCGCGATCTGTCGCGCTTGCCTGACAGATGCTTGTCAATTTTCATGATGTTATGGCATATCAGCCGCAAAGGTCTATAGTGCAGGCCACGCAAATCACGGGGATCACCATGAAAACATCGCATCTTTGCTTTAGCTTGCCCATCCTTGCCCTGCTGGCCGCCTGCGCCTCGCCGCAGCAGCGCTGCATCAATCAGGCAACGCGCGATATGGAAGTGGTCGATCAGTTGATTGCCGATATCGAGGGTAACTTGCAGCGCGGTTTTGCCCTTGAGCGCGAAACGGTCTACCGCACCGAATTCCAAGATTGCACGCCCGTACCCACTGCAAAATACCCGAGCCCAAAGCCAAAGATGTGCCCTGTGGAAGTGCCGCAAACTGTCACGCGCCCCGTGGCGGTTGACCTGACCGCTGAAAGCGCCAAGTTGGCCAGCCTAGAGAAAAAGCGCGCCCAGCAAGGCAAAACGGCGGCAGCAGCCATCGCGCAATGCCGCGCCAGCTATCCTGAATAGGGTTGGGCTTCCTCGCTCTTTAAATATCCCACGGGGGTAGACGTTTTGCTGCGCAAAACGTCGCGGGGGTGTGAAACACCCGCTTCTGACCGCGCTGCAGGGCATGCGGGTGGGGTTACGGCCCGAGCGTAATGCAGGGAATCGCGCGCGCGGTCAGGCGGCGACAGGCAAGGGCTGCGGCCTCTTCGGTCAGGCCAAGAAAATTGGCATCAAACCCGCCGCCTTTTTCAGTAACTTTGCGCAGGCTTAACCCCAAGGTCGCGCTTTCAACCAGCTGAGTTTTCAGCAAAATCCTCTCAGCCGCATCGCTGCTGGCAAAGCGCCCAATGTTCACCCCCCAATGCGCGCCGCCCGATGTGGAAAGGCGCGTGACCACTTCGCCTGTGGCGGGCAATTCGGGCGCGGGCGGCGGATCGGTGGCATTGGCTTTGGCCAGAACGGTTTGGTCATCGTAAATGGGGGCTTGGCGCTGTGGCTGGATTGCGGCGATCAGCGCGGCAGGCGCTTGGGATACGGCGGCCAATGCCAGTTGCGTGACATCTGCCGCATTTTCGCTGGCAAGTGTTGCATCCGCCTGCAGGCTGGCATCGGGCACAGGTTCAATCGCTGCAACCAGCGTTGGGGCCACCTCTGTTGCAGGTGCAGGGGTTGGGGCATTATTCGGCCTTGGTGCGGGGCGCAGCGTGTCGGTTTGGGCGTCATGCACGGTTACAACGGGCGCGGTTGGTGCTTCGGCGGCGGCCACGGCAAAGGGTAGATCGGCTGATGTGGCGGTCTGGCCCGTCACTTCGGCCAAAGCGCCAGCAATGCCATCGGCCATTTCGGCGACCTGTTCTTGCGCGCCCGTGGCCAATTCAGAAAAGTTCGGTCGCGGCATTGGGCGCGGCGAGGAGGTCAGCGTCACAACTTGGCGCAGGGTTTTGGCTGCACTGCCCAGACCGCCTTGGGGAAGGCCATCTTCGACCATGGCATTGGCCAGCAATTCGTTATCGGCATTGTCAAACTGTGGCGGCGCGGGGGGCTGCTCGCCCACATTCGGTTTGGCTTTTGCAAAGCCGCGATCCAGCATCTTGGCCATTTTCGCATTGCGATCAGCGGTCGACGCGCCGCCGAAAACCGTTGCAATCAGCCGCACCCCGCCGCGTTCTGCCGAAGCTGTCAGGTTAAACCCAGCAGGCTGCGTATAGCCCGTCTTAATCCCATCCGCGCCTTTATAGGCGTCTAGGAACTTGCGGTTGGTATTGGCCACATCGGTCAGGCCCGCATCGGTTTGGCGGCGCGAGAAGATGTTGTAATACTGCGGAAAATCATAAAACAAATGCCGCCCCAAAATCGACATATCCTTGGCGGTTGACAAATGCCCTTTGGCCGTAAGACCAGATGCGTTCTTGAACGTCGAATTGCGCATCCCCAGCGCGCGGGCGGTGCGGGTCATGCGTTCGGCAAAATTCGCTTGATTGCCACCAATGGCATCGCCAATCGCTTGGGCTGCGTCATTGGCCGATTTGATGGCAGCCGCACGGATCAAATAGCGCAGCTGTATCTTTTGCCCTGCCTTCAAGCCCAGCCGCGACGGGGGCTGGGCTGCGGCATTTTTGGACACGGTGATCATACTATCAAGGCTAAGATTGCCCTGCTCGATTTCCTGAAATGCAATGTACAGGGTCAGCATTTTAGTCAGCGAGGCGGGGTGCAGCCGCGTTTCGGCGTTATCTTCGAACAGGGTTTCGCCCGTGCGCGCATCCATCATGTAATAGGCTTCGGGTGCGGCATATGCATGACCGCCCATCAGCGCCGCGCCCAGCGACACCGAAATAAAAAACGCTAATCTGCGCAGAAAATGCCCAAGCGGGCTGTCTGCCATGGTCATGATGCGCCTGCTACTCTGCCTAAAGCCCCTCTGACGGGGGCATGTGAAGGCACGATAGCACGGGTGAATCTTTCAGAAAAGCCCTTATTTTCAAAGGGTTTTGCGAATAAGTTCAGGCAGATTTCTGCCCTTGATCCGCTATGGATTGTGGGATGCGATCAGCCGATCCACAAGATAGGGCAATTCGGCAAGGGTTTTGATCTGGGCAAAGCGCGCGGTGTCTTGCGGGGCATCGGCCAGTTCCAATGCCCAAGTCAGATCATGCGGCACATGTACGCCCCAGCCGCCTGCCGCAATCATCGGCAGCACATCCGATTTCATCGAATTGCCCACCATCACCATGCCCTGCACCTGCGCGCCATGTTTTTGCGCAATCTGGGCATAGGTTTTGGCCGTTTTCTCGGACACAATTTCCACGCCGTGAAACAAATCGCCAAGGCCCGATTGCGCGAGTTTGCGTTCTTGATCCATCAGATCGCCCTTGGTGATCAATATCACTTGAAAGCGCTGCGCCATGGATGCGTAGCGCCCGCCGCCCAGTGTGTCGTAGAGCTGGGCGGCCAGCCTTCCGCTGCCGTAACCCTTGCCACGGTCGCTTCAGGCGAACCAGAGGCCTTGGCCGCAGCCCAAACGCCAGCAACCATCATGGCACGGACGCGGCGCCGACGGGCCTCCTCGAACCAGCACGGCGCCGGCTGCATGTCAGGGTCGTCGGCCAGCCTCCACCCCAAG